>JANZZJ010000191.1 GCA_026419455.1 Candidatus Sumerlaeaceae bacterium
AAGAAGCCACAAGGAGGCGGTCGCCCCATAGGGACGGCGAAGAGAAAATAAATCCCGGCTGTAGGGCATAAGCCCAACAGACCTTTTTGGCTCTAAGATCGACGCAATAAACATTCCCCCCCGTCGAGCCAACGTAGAGATAATCTCCGTCCAGTACCGGGGCCGAATCAAAGAGTTCGTCAGCTACAGAGGCCCTCATGGGAATGTCTGCTACTTTCCTCCCAGTCAGCAAATTAAACCCAACAACCGTGCCCGCAATAGATCCTGAATACGCATCATTTTGATAAAAAACGAATGAAGAATAACTTGGTCCCAGCTCATTTGGCAGCGGGCGGTACATCCACAGATGGGACCCGGTTTTCTGATCCAGACACCGCACACAATAATCGTGGGAAGTAAAAATGACACGTGTGCCCGTTGTGGCCGGGTTTGCCGTTGCAGCCGAGAATTGAGATGTGACAGAAACAGGAACTTTCCATATCATCTTACCTTGACGAGCGTCTACACTGTAAAACCAGTTGTCCCATGCGCCAAAAAATAACCTGCCGTTGGCATAGGCCGGCCTACATTTAATCATCTTTTGAGCGGAGAAATCCCAAAGCTTTTTTCCCGAATCTAAATCAAACGCGTACATCCGTCCATCGCCAGACCCCACATAGACGCTTTCCCCTACCACTCGTGGTGATGCTAATACGGCCGCTCCTGTAGGTTGAGACCAGCGTACTTCTCCCGTATAGGCATCAAAACATCTCACGTATCCATCGTTGCAACCAACGACAACCACGCCGTTACTAGCAGCAGGAACAGATATTATCTCAGCACCGAGCCTGTGTTCCCACAATACTTCTGCACTTACGAGGTCGTAAGCGCGAAAAGTTCCATCGTTACAACCTATGAACATGATGTTTTTATAAACAACCGGGCTGCTTTGGATGGTTGACGGCATACTAAACTGCCTCAAGAGGACGGGCAAGTTCGCATCTTTATGTTGACGCTTACTTGTGAACAGAGTCGAACGCGCATGTGTGCTCTTCCTGTCATCGACGAAAGTGACGGTCAGCCTGTGTGTACCCTCGGGCAACAATGGTGCAGAAACTTTGAACCGGCCTTCTCGCGAGAAAGAAAAGACACCCCGGTATGCTTTATCGAGTTCATACGTGCCAGTAGTCAACTTGGCCCGTCCTGTCGAAGTGAGACGGCAGTCCAGTTGGAGGGAGGTCCGGCTCACTTCCTTTATCGAGTCAACACGCAATTCGCCATAGGGGTCCACGGGCTTCTCCAGGGGAATCAAGCTTTCCGAGGTGGTGCTATCCCGTGGAACAATTCGAAGATAGGGACGAAAGCCTTTGCTGTCCACATAGAACGCGCGATAACATGGTTGACCGAGTCGAACGACATAAGAGGTTGATGCGCCCATCGTGTAGGTGGATCCATTGAGAGTGTAACGGTGAAACGTGTGCCCATGCCCGACGAGCACCAATGGGACATTGTGTCGTGCGATGACCTCGGCAAACTCTGTATCATTGTCAGTGGTTGAGGCTGGCATCATTGGTGGGTGATGAACCCCAATAACCGCTGGTGTACCGGCAGGCAATTTCCCGAGCTCGTTATCAAGCCACTCTAAGTCGTCGCTGTTGAAATGTCCGTGATGTTCAGCCAAAACCGATGTGTCTAGCAGGAAAAAATGAATACCGTTGTGCTCGAAATGCAAACGCGTGGGACCCACAAGCTCTCGGAACTTGCCTTTGCCGGATTCGGACCAGCGTACGTCATGGTTTCCAACAGTATTGTAGACGGGAAATGGCCATGTACGGATAAGCTGCACGTACGTTGTCAGTTCGTCCCCGCTTCCCATTTCCGTGAGGTCGCCCGTGTTGATAACAAATGCGGTTTCGGGAAAATGACGTTTGATGTCGAGAAGCGTAGCGCTGAGACGCTCATCAGCACCTGCTACGCCAATATGCGTGTCACTCATATGGACAAACCAAAACGGCTGGGACAGCTGAGCATGCGAAAGCCCTGGGCCACACCAACCCAGGACAACGACCCATACGCAAAGCAGACAAAGGTTCAGACGACCCATGTATACGGACTCCTAAAACCACACGCACCAACAGTGGCGCTGTCGGCAGTGTTTGGGGCAGATGATGCTCGATAACATCCGCACGACTTGTGAGCTAGTTTAAACATTAGGCCATACCACAACGGGGTTGCGAGCTGCCGACAATTCATCGAGACGACTCACCGGTGTAGTGCGGGGCGCATCGGTGATCTCTTCGGGGTGAGTTTCGGCAATATTTGAAATTTCGATCATGGCGTTGGCGAACGACTCGAGTGTCTCTTTGTTTTCTGTCTCGGTCGGTTCGACCATTAACGCTTCGGGAACAATGAGCGGGAAATAGGTTGTCGGTGGATGGTAGCCGTAATCGAGCAGTTTCTTAGCGATGTCCAATGCTTTCACGCCAAACTTCTTTTGTCGGCTGCCATCAATGACGAATTCGTGCATACAGCGGGCCCCATAAGGAACATCAAAGGACGAGGATAGGAGGTGAAGCAAGTAGTTCGCATGCAATACGGCAAAACCACTGACTTCACAAAGCCCCTCATAACCTAATTGAGCGATGTAGGTGTAGGCGCGCACGACGTTCGGAATATTACCGAGGAAGCTGCGAACTCTTCCCACGGAGTGGGGACGATCGTACTCGAGGTAGTAAAATCCATCCCGGCATGACAAGATTGGAACAGGCAAATATTTTGCGAGTTCTTCGCGGACGCATATCGGCCCCGCACCAGGTCCTCCGCTGCCGTGGGGAACCGAAAACGTTTTGTGTAGATTGATATGCATGAGATCCGCACCGAAATCTGAAGGCCGAACCCGTCCCACCATGGCATTGAAATTCGCTCCATCCAAGTAAACGAGCCCGCCCGCTTCATGGACGCGATGGCTGATCTCACAAATAGCATCCTCAAATAACCCCAGTGTATTAGGATTGGTAATCATCAGGCAGGCGGTTTTTTCGCCAATGTGACGCTGGAGCTCATCAAGGTCAACTTTACCATTTTTTGACTTAATTGCGACGGGCACAAACCCACAACGCGCGGCCGAGGCAGGATTGGTACCGTGGGCCGTGTCGGGAACGAGGACTTGCGTCCTTTGAGATTCTCCCCGCTCCCGGAAGTATGCCTTGGCAATGAGCAAAGCAGTGAATTCACCATGTGCCCCAGCAGCGGGTTGCAGCGACACGCCGCGTAGGCCAGTCAACTCTCCCAGCCATTGGCAGAGTTCAAAACATATTTTGAGGATCCCTTGGAGTGTCCTTTGTGGTTGAAAAGGGTGAGTGTACAAGAAACGTTCGTCAGCAGCCGTGAGCTCGTTCACCTTAGGATTATATTTCATCGTGCACGAGCCTAAAGGATAGAATGTTGTATCGACTCCCAATGTCCTGTTTGACAGCCGTATGAAGTGTCGCATGACTTGAAGTTCGCTAAGCTCGGGCAAACCTAGTGGAAGCGAACGACGGAAACACTGAGGCACCACGTTCTCTAGAAGAGAATCTGTGTTTTCGTCCTCTTCAAACAAAGACACGCCCACTCGCCCTTCCACGGATTCTTCGAATAGCGTAGGAACATCGGCCTTGCCAAAATCTGAAGCCATAGGCTCCTTTCTCTCCCAACGAAATTGAGTGGCCCATTAACTATGCGAGAAACTCGCGCAGTGCTTTCACGAAACTTTTTATCTCGGCGTCGGTTCGCTTCTCCGTGACAGCAACCAGAAGTAGATCTTCGTATGCTGGTCCGAGGATTTCCAAGGGGATCCCTGCGAAAAAGCCGCGCTCCAAAAGCTTTTCGCACACAACGTTGGCATTTGTATTAAGTCTGATCACAGTCTCTCTGAACGCCGGCTGACGAAATGCCACGGCATCTGCAGATTCGGAAGCGATCCAGGATTTGAACAAAGCAAGGTTGCGAGCACACTTTCTCGCGATTGCCCGCAGCCCTTGCGGCCCTACAAGACTAAGGAAAATTGTTGCTCGGAGTGCGTTATGCGCATGGTTAGTGCAGATGTTGGACGTCGCTTTCTCACGCCGAATGTGTTGTTCTCGCGTCTGAAGAGTGAGCACGTACCCTCTTTTACCTTCACGATCCCGAGTTAAACCCACAAGGCGCCCGGGCATCCGACGCAGATAATCCCAACGGCACGTGAAGATCCCAAGCGATTCACCACCAAGATACGTTCGGAGGCCGAGGGGCTGTCCTTCGCCAACCGCGACATCGGCGCCGTACTCACCCGGCGGTTTCAAAAGTCCCAAGGATAATGGATCCGCAACAGCGATAAACACGGCATTAGCACGTCTTGCTGCGTCGCTGAATGCGTCAACGTCTTCCAAGCAGCCGAAAAAGTTCGGCTGGACGGAGACGACAGCTGCGGCCTCGTTCGCAGCTACCTCTTTGAGCTTCTCGCAATCCGTCACCCCCCCTCTATGCTCAATCTCAACGACCTCAACATCCAGATGCTGGACATAGCTGCGTACGACCTCGCGGTAATGCGGATGCAAGGTAAAAGGAAGTATGACTCGTTTGCGGTCAGGATGCACTGACAGAGCCAAAAAAACGGCTTCGCCCAATGCCGATGCACCATCGTACAACGACGCGTTCGATACGTCCATGGCGTAGAGCCGAGCCATGAGTGTCTGATATTCGAAAAACGCCTGAAGTGCCCCCTGACTAGCTTCAGGCTGATAAGGAGTGTATGCTGTAAGAAATTCGCTGCGGTTTGCGATATGGTCAACTGCGGCAGGGATGAAGTGATCGTAACATCCGCCGCCGAGAAACGAAACCACGTCCGTGGCAGATTTGCATTGTGAGGCCAAATCTTTTAGGCGGCGAACCAGCTCAAGCTCGCCGCAGGGCGACGGTAGCGATCCAGCCTCGCTAGTCAAAAGCGACGGCGGGATTTGCTCGGAAAAGAGTTCATCAAGACTCCGTGCACCAATTGCCGCAAGCATTTCCTGCTCTTGCAGCTCCGTTGTTTGAATGAAGGGATTGTTTCTCAATGGTGTCCCTCTTGTTTCAGAAAATCCCGGTAGTCTTGCTCAGAGAGAAGGCTGTTCCATTCCTCGTGGGCGTTGGGGCGAACTTTTATCAGCCATCCCGCGCCCTCAGGATCTTGAGCTAGGAAATTCGGGTCATCCAATACTTGGGCATTAACTTCTTCCACAACGCCTGAAACGGGAGCATAGAGATCTGCTGCTGTCTTCACGGCCTCTACCGTACCAAAACTTTGACCAGCAGAAACAACTTTGCCTGGTGGGGGCAGTTCCACAAAAACTATCTCGCGATTTAACTGCTCAACAGCGAATTCCGACACACCAACAACGATGAGTTCTCCCTCGCGAGCTGCCCATTCGTGCGTTTTTGCATAGCGTTTTTCACTCAAAGCCACAGTTACCCACTCCTTCTGTAAAAAGGACGTTTGACGATCGCAACAGGCCATGTCCTGTCTCGTATGACCACATCCAACTCGTCCCCCACATGTGAATGCGAAGGACTCACATAAGCAAGCGCCACGTTTCTGTCCAGCGATGGTGCATAGCCGCCGCTCGTCACTACGCCAACTTCTTCGCCACTTCCAGACTTAACACAGCAACCCTGGCGGGGAATTGGACCACGTTGCGTCATTTCCAGTCCTACGAGTTTTCGTGCAACGCCTTGCGTCCGAATTTGTTCCAATTCCAAACGGCCTACAAAATCTGTCGTCTTTGTGAAATCAATAAAACGCGCAAGCCCTGCCTCTAAAGGGGTTATTTCTTCGGCCAATTCATGGCCGTATAAAGGCATGCATGCCTCTAGCCTGAGCGAATCGCGAGCGCCAAGACCAATTGGCTTCACTTCAAGCTCGTTTGCTGCCGCGAGTAGCCTTTCCCATAAGCTAAGAACGATTTCGTTAGGCGCATAAATTTCGTAGCCGTTTTCCCCTGTGTAGCCAGTGGCCGAGTAAATCAGTCCGGGTGCATTGCCAAAGAGCTCGTTAGGAGTGACTTCGACCTGCATGTACTCGGGAAGTACTCCTGCTTCCATCGGGACAAATGTATAATAGGGACATGACTGAAAAGCAGCACCAAGTGCTGACTTCATGAGTGAATCAGAAAGCGGTCCTTGAACTGCAAGCATGCCAACGTGGCCAGAAACGTCCCAAACTTGCACGGTGGGAAACTCACTCACATGGTCAACAAGCCAGTGAAAATCCTTCTCACGGTTTGCAGCATTTCCCACGATCAGCGCATATTGGTCCCCGACATAAATGGTAATGTCATCTTTCACTCCCCCGCGTTCATTGAGCAAGAACGAATAAAGTACTTTGCCAGACGGCACTGAGATTATGGAACTGGGGGTCAGCCAGTGGAGAAAGTCGCGAAACCCCTGCCCCCGAATTAAGAATCTAGCCATGTGGCATAAATCAAAAACCCCGACTTTAGCCCGCGTGTGGAGATGCTCATCGCGAATGCTCGTATAATAGAGGGGCATTTCCCACCCCCCGAACTCCGTAAAGGTAGCGCCAAGAGTTTTGTGCTGCTGCCACAAAATTGTTCGGCAAGGTTCAGACATGGCATTCAATGCGAATGCATCGAGCAAATAAGTCAATGCTTGGCTTTAGAAAAGTTATTGTTTGTTGCTTGCCAAATATGGCTTTCCATGGCTTTGGCTAGAGCTTCCCACGTCCTGCTTTTTTGTATTGCAGCCGACTGTAAATCTCGTGGCGCGGGAGGATTAACGATAAACATCTCCGCAGCCCTAACGAGTTCATCGGGGCTTCCCACAATGGCCACAACGTCGCCATAGTCCCGTACTACGTCCGGGACGCTCGTTGAAATTACCGCTTTTCCGCCAGCTAAGTATTCTGGGGTCTTCGTGGGACTGATATGGGCGACCAATTCGCTTCTACTGAATGGCAACAGACAGATGTCAAAACCCTTAAGGTAGGCCGGAAGTTCGTCGTACGGTCTAGCGCCTAAGAAGTGAACGTTTGCTGGCATGTCGGTAGGAGTGAAAAGCAAGGGACCGACAAAAACATAACTCCATTGTGGACGGAGTTTAGCAGATTCTTTGACAAGCTCCAAATCGATGCGCTCATCAACAGCGCCAAAGTACCCAAGTATAGGCTTTGGCAACGATTGAAGGTCTGCAGGAATTAATGTTTCTTCCGAGAGCGCTTTTCCAAAATGCTCGAAATCGACAGCGCTGGGGTAGCAATGAACATGTTTCTGAATGCCTAAGCTTTCGAGATCCGATTGGACCGCTTCAGCAAGTGAGCGGCCTCCAGCGAAAAGCAGATCTGCCCGCCGATATGCAAACTCCTCAGCTCTCCTAATTCCGGCAGTCGAATTGCGAAAATGGCGAAACCGATCCATTACGTCGTATACAAGAAGGTCGGGAACAAAGACATCCGCGAATTGTGCTAGGTCGGGATGATAAATCCACAGGACTGTGGTTTCTGAACTCTCCAGAGGCAACCGTGAACATACCTTGCAAAGGGGGCGTGTGAGCTCTGTTCGAATTCGTTTAAGACGCTTATGCAAGTGAAGACGCCCTATGAGGCTGCCTTTTCCACCGAAGGGTGAATATGGATTAGCTTCGTAACACAGCGGGCCAAATTTGCCACTCCCCTGATCATTTCTCCAGAGTTCTAAAGAGCGTTTCCAGCCGACGCAGCCAATGTAGATCACCAAGTGGCCCTGTTTGGCAAATTGCAGCATAATCTGCTGCGGCCTTTGGAAAAGCTGGCGATCCAAAGCCAAGTGAGATAGGCATACAATTGTGAGCCTAGCTTTTTGCTCATCCATAGCAAACATCTTCTCCCTGCTGCCTCCTCATTCGCGCTAGCGACGCCGCGCTCTGCTAGCCACGATCCGTATTATCCCCTAGCAGAGGAAGATAGCGATCGAGATTGTCTCTCACCTCAGGCTGGTTGGGCTCCAACTCGAGAGACCGTTGCCACAGATTGACAGCCTTTCGAGCATCTCCACGGAGAGCTAACATATTACCTAAATTGGTATAGGCAGGTGCAAAGTCTGGTTTGCGTTCGATCGCAGCTTCAAAAGCCGCCACAGCTTCCTCTGCCAGTTCTTCATCCTCAGCCAAATTCTCCCAAAAATCGAGGTGAGCAAGCCTCGACTCTAACAGCATGAACAGAGCCACACCGAGATCGTAATGGGCTTCGGCTGAGTCCGGAAATCGCTCAACAGCCTCTCTGAGGATCTCAATGGACTTTTCCAATTGCTTTTCATCACCAGCGTTTTCGGCGGCTTCAAGATACTCGTCCACAGTGGCAAAGGAGTAAGTCCACTGCTTTCCAATGTTGTGAGTTTCTTCCGGTGCTTTGCTATCGCCGTCCATCTTTCAGCCTCCTCCGCAGTTTGTGACCCGTCACGAACGCACTTGTCCGTCACCAAAGACGATGAACTTACTCGTCGTTAATTCGCGCAGCCCCATTGGACCACGCGCATGAAGTTTATCAGTACTGATTCCAATTTCGCAACCCATTCCGAACTCCCCACCATCAGAAAAACGCGTAGAACAATTCACAAAAACACAAGCAGAATCCACTTCGCTGAGGAATCGCATAGCATGGCGATGGTCGCTTGTCAAAATTGCATCTGTATGATGGGAACCATACGTATTAATCCACTCGATAGCTGCATCAAGCGACGGCACAACCGCCACGCTGAGAATAAGATCGAGAAATTCCGCTCGAAAATCATCCTCGCTGGCAGCCTTTGCGCCTGGTACAAGTTTGCATGTAGCTTGGTCACCACGAATCTCAACGCCGCGTTCCTGAAGCATTTTGCAAACTCGGGGCAGAAACTGAGGAGCAATTTTTTCATGCACGAGGAGAGACTCCATGGCGTTACACACTCCCGGACGCTGGCACTTAGCGTTAATAATGATCCTTTCTGCCATCTCGAACTCGGCCGACTCATCCACAAAAATGTGGCAGTTACCATCGTAATGCTTAATGACAGGGATAGTTGAAGTTTTCACCACTAATTCTATGAGCGACCTGCCGCCCCGCGGGATGATTAAATCAATGTACGCGTTGAGAGTCAGCATGGCCTGCACGGCGGCTCGGTCAGTTGTCGGTACTAACTGCACGCAGTGCTCAGGCAAGCCAGCCGTTTGGGCAGCGGCATCCATGATTTCCGCTAGCGCCTGGTTCGTGGCGAACGCTTCACTTCCCCCCCGAAGGACGACAGCATTACCGCTTTTGAGGCACAAAGCTCCTGCATCGACGGTGACGTTGGGCCGTGATTCATAAATGATTCCGATCACTCCAATAGGCATGCGCATTCGCCCCACACGCAATCCATTCGGGCGGACATGCATATCATAGATTTCGCCCACCGGGTCCTCAAGCAAGGCAACCTGCTGGAGGGCCTTTGCCATGGAGGCAATCCGCTTGTCATCAAGCATGAGGCGGTCAAGCATCGCTCCACTGAGGCCTTTTGCCTGTCCTGCTTCCAGGTCTTTCAAATTGGCTTCCTTTATTTGAGAACTCCTGGCGACCAGCGATTCCGCCATAGCGAGAAGAGCGCGGTTTTTGATTTCAGGGGAAAGTGTCACTAGACGCGCAGCAGCGTGCTTGGCTTTTTGACCGATCTCGCGCAGAAGAGCATTCACGTCACTCATAGTGCCGGCTCCATTGTATTAAAAAATTATCATTCTTTTCAAAGGCAACCTGACTTCCTCAAAGATTTCTCTAGCGACTCGGTGCTGTGCGAAACAACCACAAAGAGCGAGAATGTTACGCGCTCTTTTGGGCAGGCCTGTGCGTCCGATTTACGATCTCCGGATGCCACAACGTGAGTTCTTCAGTACCATCAAGGAGTCTATCCACCCATTCCACTCCTTGCATAAGTGAGTGATCCTGATTGGAGACTTCATAACGCCATGCGCCGAAACGTCCCCTCGAAAAGATACCCAAGTCTTCGAGCCTAGGTAATACTTCGTAGATAATCGAATCACGCTCGCTTGTGGGCGTTGGATAACCGTACTCCAGCCTCCGATACCAAATGTCGACAATGTCGTCGCGCGATGAAATGAGCCGGGTCGCCAGCATACCTTGAATGACTTCTTCAATTCTGGCGTCAATCGTCTCAGGCACCTGCTTGAAGGGAGACTCACTTACTTCGGCCATAAGCGACCAGTAACATCGAATGTCGGGCACGTTGTGAGGCGAGTAATTCGAAAACACTGTGACGCGGTAGAAAGGATTATCGTCCTCAGGAAAATACATCCAGCATTTTGTCCGCAAATGATCGGGGGGATTTCCCCGCAGACCGACGCCGAACACATGGGTTGACGAGTAACAAAGCTTTTGGGTTATCTCGGCAAGTTCGCTCAGACGAGCCAAGCGGGTGAGTTCATTTACTGGCATTGTACTCAGCAAGTAATCATAACGCACGTGCGTGCCGTCAGAAAGGATGAGCGCTCTCTTTGCAGGATCTACAGACGCCACAGCAACACCGTAGCGCTGTTTATCGGCGGGCAAACGGCTGGCGCAGGCGCGCCACACCGCTCCTGTTCCTCCAAACTTGGGAAAACGAAAGGTGTTGTTTGGACCCCAGGAGACGTCGTCGCGCTCATCTACGAGATTGCAAAGTACGCGTTCGAGATCTACGACGGCCACGCGCTCTCCCACCCAAGTAGTGCCTAACATTTCTAGAGGATACGCCCAGACCTTGAAATTGTACGGCCGCATAAAAACCCTTGCGATGCCTTCGCCAAAGGTCGCGTCAATCCACTCTGCAAAGTTTGCCGGCTTATGGGAATTTCCTTCTTTGTAAAGGCGGACAAGTCCACGGAGACATTCCTTCAGATCCTCGCGCGGTAACCGCCGAATGTTGAGCTGAAACGGGTAAGGAACGAACCGTTGTCGTAACCAAACCCAGCTCTCGCGTTCATGGTAAAGCCATCCATCCGGCCCCAACAGTTCATCCATCAAGTTATCGAAGTATTCGTAATGGGAAAACTGAACATGGCCACCGAGATCCCACGTAAAACCTTTTTCATCCCTTACGGAGGCGGCAAGCCCTCCGGCGCACTCAGCCTGTTCAATGAGAAGCCAGTTATCGTATCCTCTTTCCTGCAGTCGCCACGCCGCACCGAGCCCAGTGGGACCAGCACCAATGATGACAATGTGCTCGCGACCCATGCCTACCTACCTTTCGCTCAAGGATCGAAATTCCATATCTTCCGCCCACAAAGCACTTGTAGAACGGATACACACTTCGCACGTTAGGCTACTAACGAGGAAGCATTGATGATTGTTTCGCTTGGGCGTAAGCTACTGTGGCGAGTTGGGCTAAATTCGCCTATCGCACGCAACTCGATTTTCCTACTGGCGGCAGAAGTTGTTCGGGTGGCAGCAAATTTCATTGTTTCAGTCGTCCTCGGTCGCTATCTCGAACCCGAACGATTTGGCATTTTTCGATTCGTCGTCAATTATGCAGTGATTTTCGCCGTGCTTACAGATGCAGGGATTTCGCGCGTAAGCGTCCGGCGTATGGCACGAACCAGTCCGGAAGAGCACTCTTATCTTCTAGCCACTCTGAGAAAAACGCGCCTCGCGCTTTCGATTGGGGCATTTTGTGCCCTTTGCATATCGCTCTGGTTCTTGCCTGCAGAACGAGTAACAGAAGACGCCCGTTTGCTTATCGCAGTCTACATGCTGAGCCAGATTTTTCAGGCGTTTCGAAAGGATTCCGAAGTCGTTTGGCAGGCTCGCCAACAGTTGCACTACCACGCTGCACTCGCAGTCGTAAATCGCTTAGCAATTCTGGCTGCGGTTCTTTGGGCTGTACACACAAAAGCACCGTTAACAGGAGTCATCCTTTGCTACGTTGCTGTGGATGCACTGGATTTCATTGTAGCCAACAGCCTGTTAGCTACGCAGCTTAATAGATGTAGGCTTACGATCGGCGTTAAGGAGGTGAAAGAGCTCGTACATGAGGCAGTTCCCTTTGGCCTTCAGTTTTTGGCACAACATCTCCGCTACTACGCTGACGCGGTTTTGCTGAAGTTTTTGGTGCCTCTGAGTCGAGCCGACAAGACAATTGGCCTGTACAACAGTGCCACTCCATTTGTCCTCACACTCCAATTCATTCCGACTAGTCTCGCCGGTGCTGTCTACCCGGAACTGGCCAAATGCTATGTTACCAACAGAGGCCGCTTTTGTCAGCTCAGCAAAGCGTTTTTAGCCATTCTTTATGCTGTGGGGACAGGCATTGCTTGCATCCTTTTCTCAACTCGCGAATGGGTGATGGCACGCACTTTCGGTTTTAAGTTTTTGGAAGCCGCCGAAGTTTTAGCCATCCTGGCTTGGTTCTTGCCGTTTTTTTTTCTCAGCACCGGTTTGCTTGTCGTCTACGCGGCTGCTGATCGTCAAAAAATCCTTAGCGCTGTGAACTGGAGCTCTACCCTTATCAAACTAATATTCAGTTTTTTTCTGGTTCCTGCCTTTGATAAGCAAGGCCTCGCATGGGCTTCTCTGATAGCTGAGGCGCTTTCAGTCGTCTATCTTCTTGTTGCCTTTTCGCAAACCGTGAAGGGGGCAATTCCTTGGAAGTTAATGGCGTTAGTAACTACCTTTCAGGGCTTAGTCTTTTTGGCAATTCAAACTGCACAACCGGTTAAAATTGTCTTTTGGAGCCTTCTTGTCCTCCAGGGGATTTTGACAATCGTAGGCGCTTACATACTGTTTCGTCACACGCGAAGGCTCCCCTAACGGACTGCTTAAGAGAGAACAAGAAAAACGAGTCCGTGGGGGCCCACACGCTTCTCTTGACAAAAAGTAGTCCTACGTGAGGACAAAATCGCGTCAAGTTGTCTCTGGTGGGAAGCAATGTTGTGAGCTTCAAAAAACACCCGGCACCCCGAAGACAGGCGATCGAGTAAATGGGGAAGAACCAACCACTCAGCCCCTTCAATATCCATTTCCACGAATTCCAGATTTCGAAAAAATTCTTGAGCGAAGAAGTCGACATTGACGGTTTCGACGCGCATGAGGTTTGTGGCTTTAGCATCCGGACTAGTAATCAGGTGCCCGTCATTGGAAACGTCGCAAGTGAACCAAGATTCACCACAAAAGGCCCCAAACGCATACGGAAGGAGGTTGGCTTGGAAGCCGTTCTGAGCAAGATTTTGCTGCAAAAGCTGAAAATTTCGAGGATTTGGTTCCAAAGCCACAATCTGACATCCGGGATTTCTGGCCAAAAGAGCTAGCACAAAAGTGCCAATATGAGCTCCGAAACAAACCGCATGCTTAATGCTTTTCAGAAAGTGCTCGGCAATCTCCAATTCGATAAAATTTTCGAATAGGCTAGCGACGTCCCCCTGATCGGATGGATCAAAGGTAAGTCGAATCAGCCGCCCTCCTATCATAAGTTCTACATCACACGGCGACGTAAGTGTGGCCGGGCGGGAGCACGGCAGACACAAGCGAGCACCAGGATACCGGTAGCGCCGCTGTGCCAACGACCACATAAGGCGCCGAGATTCCTTATTGGCCGGAATCCGATAGAGCCGAGTTAACTGACGCGCTGCCCTAAGTAATCCCATGTCAGAGAAGTGCTGTTATGCTGAACTGAGTATAAAATCACACTTATCCCTTCCACGCCTGACGAAGACGTTCCGTTATGACGTCTCGGACTTTTTCGATTGGGAGGCGCTCCTGTAACATGGTATCGCGATCACGCAGCGTCACTTGGCCATCCGTCATGGTGTCGACATCAACGGTCACACAAAACGGGGTCCCAATTTCATCTTGGCGCCGGTATAGTTTACCAATGGCCGCCGTGTCGTCGTAAACAGTGAAAAACGAGCGCTTGAGATCGCGGGCAAGTTTCTGGGCGACCTCGACGAGTTCAGGCCGGTTTTTTAATAAGGGGAATACCGCACATTTGATGGGTGCCAATGCGTAATGGAGACTCAATACCCGTCGCTCACGTCCTTCTACGATTTCTTCCCGGTAAGCATCGCACAGAAATGCCAAGGTCGCTCTATCAGCGCCTGCACTGGGCTCAATGACGTACGGAATATAGTGTTCACCTCGTTCCTGGTCATAGTAGCGCAAATCGCGACCCGAATGTCTCATATGTTGAGACAGATCATAATCGGTTCTGTTCGCAATCCCCTCGAGCTCACTCCAACCGATGGGGAACCGATATTCGACATCGACGCAGCCCTTGGCGTAGTGGGCGAGTTCGTCGGGGCCATGCTCGCGTAACCGCAAGTTTTCCGCCCGAATTCCAAATCGTTTGTACCAGTTCAATCGCTCAGCCTTCCAATGCTCCCACCAATCCATATCTGTGGGCTCACCCGGCTTGCACTTTTCCCCGGGTTTGCAAAAGTATTCGAGCTCCATCTGCTCGAATTCACGCGTCCGAAAGATAAAATTCCCCGGGGTGATTTCGTTTCGGAAGCTCTTTCCAATTTGAGCAATCCCGAACGGTAATTTCCTACGCATTGTGGTGAGAACGTTTTCAAAATTGACGAAGATGCCTTGAGCCGTTTCAGGGCGAAGATAGACGACCGCAGCTTCTTCCTCAACAGGCCCGACGAACGTCTTAAACATGAGATTGAAAAGCCGCGGCTCAGTTAACTCCCCGCCACATTCCGGACAAACAGGATCCGCTAGCTGTGGCTCACCCTCCACTTGCCAATAGCCCTTGGGCTTGCTCCCCCATTCTTTAGTCGATTTGATTTTCTTCAAAGCTTCATCGGCATCCTCGGCCAGCACCCTTGCGATCGTCACGCTGGACTCCGAATCTTCCGTCGAAACTAGGGCAACCGCAAATGTTTTGGGCAAGTGATCCTGACGCCAACGCTTCTTGCACTGTTTGCAATCAACAAGCGGATCTGTAAACGAACTCACGTGTCCGCTTGCAACCCAAACTTGAGGATGCATGAGGATCGCTGCATCGAGTCCCTCGATGTCGTCGCGCTCGTAAATAAGGGCACGCCACCACGCTTCTTTAACATTGCGCTTAAGCTCTACACCTATTGGTCCATAATCCCAGGTGCTAGCAAGTCCCCCATAAATTTCGCTGCTCTGAAAAATGACCCCACGCCGCTTGCAGAGCGAAACTATCGCATCCATCGTAACGGTCATAAGCACTGTTATCCTCGCCAGAAATGTTAGTTTGCACTGGATGCTGATTGCTCAGCGTAGTTTTGCAATCGCATTCTTTTATTTGTTTTGGATCGTTTCATTTTTTTACTTGCATACGCCGCGAGGTGGTGCCCTACTGCAATATTGCCTGCGCGAGGTGGTGCCCTACTGCAATATTGCCTGAAAGTATGAGGCGCAAAAGTTATCCTTTTTTGAAAGGAGAAAAGAAATGAGGTTCGCGATGTTTCTATCGGCGCTTCTCGCTGCACTCCCAGTAGTCAGCCTTGCCGATACGGTAGTCATCAATAGCGGAATGGGGGCCACGGCTAGCAGTGATTTCACCACGACGCAAACGCCAGACAACACTGTCCAATTCGGTTACAACTGGGCAACTGATGCGACGCCATCCCAAACTGGTTACTCGACCATTCCTCCGTCGCCAAACGGCGATACGGTAGGACTGAAAATCGAGTCGAATAATACCAATGATGCCACGAACTATCAAGAAGGGGTGACCGTTTGGTGTAACCTCCAGCCTCAAACGTCCAATTATGACGTAGAGGTCGACGCTTTTATGGCTTATCCGCTAACGGGAACGCCTGCGGGCACAACCGAGCATATCGGCATTGTCATCCAGAGTAATGGCAACGGCATTCGTGGCTTGCGCAACAACGCCTTGAATCAATGCAATCCCGCCTTTGGTGTCTGGGGAACAAATTCCAGCTACGCGGATTTGTCCACAACCGCTAGTGCCTACCCCCAAGACGGACTTGCCTTTGGCTACAATGGCGAAAACGGTGAGTCCGCAACCGACATTTTCTGCTACGATCCAGCTGCACGAACAGGTAGCCCTTCGGCCACGTTAAATGGGCAAGTGGGGACTTGGCTGGCTGGAGATCCGTCGCCATACGTCGCCCATGATTTCAACACTTACTCGTTCGTGCTTAGCCCTCCGTCGGGGCGGACCTTAGGCAATGTATCGGGCTGGCTGTGGAACACCATTAAGGCGGCTGTGCGTGGGAACACTGTGACGTTCTATATCAACGGCAATCCTATCGTTACCTATACCAGCACCAAGACCGCCAAGAAAGTTGGACTCATTGCAGGCGACCCGTTTGCCAGCTGGTCGTCGCCGCCGAGCGAATCTTTCTTCCTGTTCGACAACTTCAAGATTACTGACGTTGTCCCCTCGACTGCGGCCCAGGATTGGCAGCTGTTCCAGTAAAAACTTGGATTTCGCGTTTCCCCCCTTTTCCGAATCTCGGGAAAGGGGGGAAATCTTTTTTGAGCAAGGGTGGCAGCTAAGCGAACGGAAAAGCGGACAGCGGTCTTACTGTCCAATGGGTGGGACATCCCAATAGTACCTGTGCGGTTAAACAGAAAGCTGTGTTAGGTGGGGATGCGTTGGGGCTGTCACGGATGCGTGAACTCCCCGTGCAACAACAGCTCTTACACGTTCAGCGATCTTTTGCGGCGAGAGTCCGGCAATGTCCTGCTGCCAGGACTGTTCTCCGTGCTCGATGAATAGGTCCGGTACTGCAAATATGTGGCAGCGTCGCTGGATCCCTGAGGCAATAAACGCTTCATTAACAGCTGAACCAAATCCTCCCGCTAAACATCCTTCTTCAATACTAAACAGGAAGTCGTGATGTGCCGCTGCCCACGCGAGCATCTCCATGTCCAGTGGCTTCACAAAACGAGCATTGATAATAGACGCATCAATTCCTTCCGCCGCCAAAATTTCACTGGCTGCGACGACATTCTCATAGATGTGCCCAAAACTAATTAAACAAACCGGCGAGCGCCCTTCCTTGATGAGTTCTGCCTTGCCGATGGGTAACTCACGCGGCGGGCGAGATATGTCTGCCCCGGACACGCTGGCACGGGGATACCGGAAAGCGATGGGACCATCCATATAATTCTTGGCAGTAAACATCATGTCGCGCAGCTCGGCTTCATCCTTAGGCGCCATCACAACCATGTTCGGAATAATTCGTAGGTAGGCGATGTCGAGCAAGCCGTGGTGAGTGGGTCCATCAAAACCTACAAAGCCGGCCCTATCCATAGCGAAGACCACGGGAAGTTTCTGAAGAGCAACGTCGTGGACTATTGAGTCAAAGGCTCGCTGAAGGAAGGTAGAATAAATCGTCACAAAGGGTCGGAGCCCTTCCAGTGCCATGCCCGCGGCGCTGGTCACTGCATGGGCTTCGGCGATCCCCACATCGAAGAAGCGATTAGGGAACTTTTCGGCAAACTCGACAAGCCCTGTACCCGTTGCCATGGCCGCAGTAATCGCCACGACACGCTCGTCGGTCTCAGCTAGTTCAACGAGGGTCCGGCCATACACATGGGTATACGTTAGAGCGGATGACTTCTTGGTCTCTCCTGTTTCAACCTTGAACGTCGGCGGCGAATGCCAAAAAATAGCGTCGCCTTCGGCTTCCCGGTAACCTTTGCCCTTCTTCGTGATGGCGTGGACGAGTATGGGCCCCCTCCATTCGCGAACCCGCCGGAACGTCTTAATTAGCTCTTCCAAGTCATGCCCATCGACGGGGCCAATGTAGCGAAAGCCTAAGTCCTCAAAGAAAATTGAGGGAAGGATGAGCCCCTTAGTGCTTTCTTCAAGACGGTGAACAAGTCGGATAATCTTGTCACGCGCTGGGGCCCGCTTCACGAGAGCATAGGCCTCCTCTTTCGACTTGTTGTAAAACCGGGACTGAACGAGCATATTGAGATACTTGGCAAGGGCACCGACGTTTTCACTGATGGACATTTCGTTGTCATTCAATACCACAAGCAAGTCGGTCCCCAAATGCCCTGCGTTGTTCAGCCCTTCAAATGGTAGGCCACAAGTCATCGAGCCGTCGCCAATGACCGCGACAACCTTGTAATTCGCACCTTTCAGATCTCGGGCTATTGCCAATCCCAATGCAGCACTGATCGATGTGCCAGCATGGCCAGCACCGAATACGTCGTATTCACTTTCACTGCGCCGTAGAAAACCGCTGAGCCCACCTTGCTTTCGCAGAGTGGAAAAACTTTTCGCTCGACCCGTGAGAAGCTTGTGAGCATAACCTTGATGCCCAACATCCCAGATAAGCTTGTCAGTTGGGGTGTTGAACACGTAATGTAACGCGATGGCAAGTTCGACCGCACCGAGCGACGACGCCAGGTGGCCTCCGTTTACGGCCACGGTTTCCACGATTTGCCTGCGAATTTGTTCAGCAAGGTTCCGCAGATCTGAAATATCCGCCTCTCTGATTTGCGCGGGCGACTCTAGTTGTGCTAGGTCTATTGTCTTCACTTTTCGGTCATGCCCTCCAAAGTCTCCAGGCTACGGCGCAAGTACATATTCACACAATGCCTGGCACGCCTATTCGTTCTCTAATTCTTCCTGATTGGTAAAAGGAACCGTTTGGGCTTCCCCCCTTGGGCCCTCGACAATCATTTCGATACGCTGCTCGATAGCTTCCAATTCCTTCATGCACCGGCGACTTAACGCCATACCTCGTTCGAAAAGTCTCAGTGATTCTTCCAAAGAGATATTGCCCCGCTCCAAGGTCTCAACGATCGCCTCAAGCTCCTCGAAGCACTTGTCCAAGGAAAGCTCATCCACTGGCACATGCTGCTTTGACGATCTCCTACGCTTACCACTGCTGGGCGCCTCTTTTTCCATGACCCTGCCTTTCGTTTTAGGTACTGAACCCTGCTGTCACTCTATGGTGCGTGGGGCAGCTGCTTTGCTTCGGAAATTACACATGACAGAACACAATGATTTTAACGGCTCCGGCAACAATCTTTCAAGCTCCGGAGCCACGAAAATGGCGGGATCGCCAGCACGTATCTTTGCGCGCTCGGAAGGAATTAAAAGGTAGCCATGTATACGGGCAATCGTATGCACCAAGTTCGAATCCGACGGACCCGTCGAGTAGGCCACAAGACGGTTATTCTCGAGCCGGAGTACCGCCCGTCGGAATGCCACCTGCAGATTTTGCTTCGAGAAATCTTCGCCGGCGATAACCATGAATTCAGTAGGCGCGTAGTCCAAATCGCCTGCGAGCCTCTTAACCAGAGTCCGCAAGTAAAGGTCCGCGCAGAAGAATGCCGATACCGGATTTCCGGGCAACCCAAGCACGAACATATCTCGGGCCTTTCCAAAGAAAAGCGGTTTTCCTGGCTGCTGCTTAACTCCCCAGAAAATTTCAACTCCTCCAAAGTCATAAAAGACGGGGCGGACATAATCATAGCGCCCCATCGATACGCCACCGCTGAACACGAATACGTCACAGTTGCCAAGATTCGCCTCTAAAGCTGTTCTCAGCTGCACCGGATCATCAGGAACACGCAAAACCTGCCGCACGTGAGCTCCCATTTGACGTGTTAGAACTCCGAGCATCACGGAATTTGTGTCGTATACACACGCTTGCTCGGCGGCAGGTCGTTCGTGATCCCCAGGCTCGAGCAGCTCGTCGCCGGTTACGCATATTGTAACTTCAGGCCGCCGGATAACCTTTACCTCGGACATACCGATTGCCGCTAGGACTCCTAAAAGTCCCACTGTGAGCTTTTCGCCACGACGCACAACAATCTCGTCCTTGCGAATATCAAGTCCAGCTGGCCGCACACCGAACCCATCAGCAAAAGGACGCAATATTTCAACGACTGCCCCCTCCCTACGATGAGTATCCTCGACCTTTGCAATCGCGCTAGCTCCCGTTGGGACGGGAGCGCCTGTCATGATTTCTACGGCCTGCCCCCGGGACAAGGTCCCCATAAAAGGTTTTCCTGCTCTCGCCTCACCCACTACTTGCAAAACAGCTGGATTCTCTCTTGTTGCCGACTCGACGTCCTGCGCGATGACGGCATAGCCGTCATAAGCCGAGCTCGCGAAAAGCGGTATATCCCAGGGGCTCCGCACCGATTCCGCCACTATGAGACCGACCGCTTCGTTCAGAGCTAACGACACGCTTGGAAGGGGCGAGCTCGCCTCCTGAATCAGGGCAAGGGCATTTCGCCACTCGCGAAGCTCACACATCCCCGCCAATTGACACATTCTCTTTCAGTAGTGG
>JANZZJ010000205.1 GCA_026419455.1 Candidatus Sumerlaeaceae bacterium
GTAGTAAGTGGCCTTGCGGTTAACTTAATTCTCGCACCGTCCCAACCAGTGGAGAAATTTCGGTTACTGGTCAGTGGTAAACCGCTTGTTTTCACCCCGGCGGACCTCCAACTTTACGACACAATCCGGCACCAGACGGCTCCGCAGGCAAAATTCGTTACGAATGCCGAACATTGGGGCCTTCCTTTGTTCACTGGACGTTGCGAATTTGCGCGAGGCCCAGTCCCCGCTTTCGGCCTCCATGGGCTTCCCTCGCAAACAGTTTACTATCTTTTCTCACTACGAGAAAATTTTGTCCATGGCACTCAGTGTAACAAATACTGGCAAGTCATTGAAACGTTTACGCCGGTGGAATACGTCATTGTGGAAAACATCGCGAAGCCGGCAAGCCAAACGCTAATGCGGTGTCTTGAAGATGCAGTGTTCGACAAGGGACGCTTTCGCAAACTGTGGGAAACGCCTAACGCTGTTACGTATCGCTGGGTAGTGGAACCAACGTATGAGTGAATGTAGCGGAGCATCAGTGTCGTCGCAGGAGATTCCGGTAGTCAAAGTGGTGGCAGGAATTGCACGCCAGGGGCAGTGCGTGCTTATTGCCCAACGACGAAAAGGTGATTTTCTTGGCGGAATGTGGGAGTTCCCCGGAGGCAAAGTCGAGAGCGGAGAGACACCGCCTGATGCTTTAAAACGAGAGTTTCTTGAGGAATTCGGCGCTGAGATCAAAGTGAAGAATTACATTGGAGCACGGCTTCACCGCTATCCCCACTGCCTTATCGAGCTTTGCGCTTACGAAGTGGAGCTCCTGACCCCCCTTCAACATCAGCTAGCACACGACGATCTCGCGTGGGTTCCGATCCCTCAACTACGCAATTTCACTCTCGCCCCTGCGGATGAGTTTTTGCAAAAGTACTTGCTCGAAGAAAGGACGCAATGAACGGCTTTTTATCACCAAACTCAATTGTCAGCGCTTCGAGAGGCCTTCCTGGGCGCCGGATGAAACGCGTTTGTGTGTGGCTTTTACGTGTTTTTTTATTATTATCATTTCTGTTTAATTCTCCTTGTGGTGCCACTGTTCTTGTTCGAGTTCGGCAAACGACCACTACCGTGGTAGCAGTCCCTACGGATAATTATCCTCTCACCACCGGTATCCTGATCATGCACAATGATTCTCCCAATGAAGTGGTGACGATTCGTGTTTCCACGCCTCTTACCCCTGACCTGAGCAACTATGACCGAATACTGGAAGTTGTGAGGGAACGAGCTGCGGAACAGACTACGGTCTCACTTGCCCGCTCGGCTTATGAGATAATTTGCAATTACCGCCCGCTTCACTGGGTCTCTGCAAAAGCCTCTGGCGAAGTATATGATCCTGTAAAGTTATTAAATGTTTACGGATATAGCCTTTGCGATGCAGCAGCACGTGCTCTGGCAACAATTCTCCACGGACTTGGCATTCCGGCCGAAGTTTGGGATTTACGGGCACATGTCATCACAGATTTTCATGATGGCAAGCAGTGGCAAAGTCTCGATCCGGATATGCGTGTGCACCTCTATGCTCAAGATTCGTCTCGGACTTTACCCGCCCGGTATTACTGGAAGTTTCGCCACCTCCTTCAACCAGCGGAAGTTTCGGACAACGAGCAAGCCTGTCAGTTGCGCGACCAGTTGGTGAAAGCGCTAGATCGCGTCACCTCCCCACCTGAGCGCGCGTGGTGGAAGCCAATTGCTTCCCACGACGCCGCTATTCGGCTTCGCCCCGGGGAAATGGTCGTGCGCTACTCAAGTTCTCACCTTGGTTATTTCGCCACGATTTCCCCTGAGCCGCCCCCTTTGTATGCAAATGCCATTTTCCGGTGGGAACGCACACTTCCGCCTGCTGCTCCCACAGAGGATGATATCGACGAAACAAACATCAGGTCGCGTTTCCCATTTGTCATCGTCGGCGGCATGATCTCTGTGACCTCATGTGAGGCGGGGACGCCTTTGCCCCACCCTTGGGTCACAACGGCTGGTAGCGACTACGAGCCATGTGCGTTGGTGGAACGTACGGAAGACGTTTTCGAGAGTCGTGCTGTCTACGAGCTTCCTGACTCAGTGAGAGGCAAATACGAGTTCGTCGTGAGGTTGTGCACAGAAGATCCCTTCATCTGCGACAACCTGCCCCGTGTGCGCTACGAGCAAGTCGTGGTTACCCAGTGTAGCCCTAGTACCTTTCCTGCCGTTGGCGGGAATGAGCAACAGTGCATGGTGAAGGTTGAAGTATCCACAGAAGCACCAATCGACCTAAGCTTTCTTTATCGCACTGCGAACAACATGCCGGACGATTTCTCGTTGTTGTCTGAGTAGAACTCTGACATGGCAGTCATCATATTGAGAACAGCCCAAGCCATAGAGGCTAGCCAAGCCACTGCTGGATGATACGGGGGATTTCGTCAGCAACCTCAGTCGCGAACACCCCAAACTCGCCTCGGAGCTGCGCGCAGGCACGTCCGGCTTCTAGATGCAGCCGCGCAGCGAGGATTGCCGCTTTCCACGGCTCAACCCCTTGGGCTAACAGTGCCGCGATCATACCGGAGAGGACATCCCCGCTTCCCCCCTTGGCCAGCGAAGGGCAGGCGCCGGAATTGATCCACACCTGACCGTCGTTCCTCGCGATGACAGTATCGGCACCTTTTAGAAGCACATGGGCTCCCGTCTGTCGTGCAAGACTCTGGGAAACGGCGATGCGGTCACTCTGGACCTTGCTAACAGAACACCGCAGGAGGCGAGCCATTTCACCTGGATGCGGTGTAAGCACAATATCGGGACGCAGCTTGAGGGGCGTTAGTGCCCCCAGAGCGGTCAAACCGTCGGCATCCACCACCATGGGAATATTTATCTCTCTGAGTAATGCGCACACGAGTTCCCGTTGCGATACTGCTGTTCCCAAGCCCATTCCGACAGCAAGAGCATCGAGATCAAGCGCCCGCTGCCGTATGACTTCGAATGACGACTCGTCGAGCCAGTACGGGTCGCGCGACGGAACGATCACCGAAACCGCTTCAGGAATGGCTATCTTGAAAATTGTATTGAGGTGCTCTGTCGTAAAAAGGTAGACGAGTCCCGCGCCAGCTCGCAGTGCAGCTCGCCCGGCAAGAATAGCAGCGCCGGCATAAGGTGCAGAACCGGCCACAATCCCAACCTTTCCGAACGTGCCTTTATTCGCCGTTAGTGGGCGATTAGGAAGCCACGTGCGAAGTTCGGCCGGAGGGGCGACATTGTATTCCCACTCATCACTGTCAAGCAATTCGGAAGGGAAATTGATGCGTTCGACGAGGAGTTCGCCCGTATACAGCGATCCGGGAAGTGTCACAGAGCATAATTTGGGCGCTCCGATTGCGATAGTTACGTCGGCTTGCACCGCTGGTCCGAGCTCCTCGCCTGCGGCAATTTCTCGCACACCGGAAGGAACATCAACCGACAAGATAGGAAGGGGCAAATCGGAGATCCGTCGAGCTACCTCGGCAAATTCGCCCGTAAGAGGTCCGCGAATGCCGATGCCGCAGAGTGCATCAATGATAAGATCCGCGTACTCGATTGTTGGTTGCAACTGATCGAGTCCCACAACCTCAATGCCAGATTCCGCTGCTTCCAGGTAAACTTCTTTAGCGATTCCTTTCAACTGGTTGGGGTCGCTCACGGCTACAACTTTCACGTCCGTTCCGGCGTGATGAAGGTAGCGTGCAGCGACGTAACCATCGCCGGCGTTGTTACCCTTGCCGCACAGGACCACGGTAAGCTTTGGGTTAAATCTCTCTAATGCCACGCGCGCTATAGCTTTGCCGGCCTCCTCCATTAGCGAACGTTCTGAAATGCCATAATCACTTTGGGTCTTCACGTCCAGCGCACGCATTTGTTCATTCGTGAGAACCTTCACAAGCCACCTCTTTAACATGCGATGAAAATAACTTGACCACCTCAGCAGCGATAGGGCGGAGTAAAATTTGCTAATGAAAGGAAGTTAAGCATTTTCTTGACTTGAGCAAAGTGATATGTGAACCATTCGACCTTGTCGAACTGTTGTGAGGGCATATCGTGGCAACAAAAAAAATTACCGCTGGTGGTTCCTCGAGTGGTAGGCACGATCCTGTCCACTCTTTTCCGCACATTATGGTAACGACCGATGTGGTGCTCTTCGCGTTCGAGGATCAGCAACTAAAGGTGCTTCTTGTGAAAAGGGCGACTCCGCCCTTTGAGGGGCTTTGGGCTTTTCCTGGCGGTATCTTGGAAGAGGACGAAGAGCTGGAAGAATGCGCCCTCCGCGAGTTGAAAGAAGAAACGGGTATTACCACGGCACGACTGAAGCAATTTGGCGCTGTTGGAACGTTGGGACGGGATCCCCGAGGACGCTCTGTGAGCATCGTTTATTTTGGAGCGGTGCCAGCTGAAATATCCAAGCCAGAGCCGGGAGAGGAGGTTGCCGATGCCATGTTTCACATGGTGAAGCGGCGCCCCCGCTTGGCCTTCGATCATGAGCAAATTCTGAAAGGAATTCTCAACCGGTTACGTGACGAGATCGTTCAATCGGAACTTTTGTTCGATTTTTTCCGTTCTGTGATCCCTTCCGCAGATATGCTTGCCCTAATAGAGCAGATCGTCGGGACAACAGCTGACCGGCGTAAGTGGGATGGTTGGCTACGAAGTCTCCCGTTTCTGCAAGAGCTAAGCGGTGGAGATAGGTTCCGACTCGACAGAACAGAGATGCGTCGCTGGTTGCGCAACCACACTCTCAACATTGCTGAGCTTTTTCCGTCCCAGTGAAAGGACGGAACGTCTTTGACGTGAGACTCAATGCGTCTCCGCTCAGCAGGTCAAGTAAGGCTCGCATGCTCAGAAATTCTTTTGCAGCGAAGGCACAGCACAGGTGAGTTCATGAAATTCGAGTGGAGCACACCGCCCACCTACGAACAGGTGGAGGAATTTTTCAGTTGCCTTATTGACTACGAAAGAGCGCAGGCGCCGCAATTTCGGAGTGAGACAAAAGAAAGCGACCTCGAGCGCTTTCGTAACATGTTAGCGGAATTAGCGTTCCCCCAATTTGCTGCGCCGGCATTTCACGTCGCCGGAACAAAAGGAAAAGGGTCCACGTGTGCTATCTTGGCGTCCATTCTACGCTTTGCTGGCCTCAAGGTGGGCCTTTACACCTCTCCGCACTTAGAGAGCTACTGCGAGCGGCTGCGCGTGAACGAGGAACCTATTTCTCCACACAAATTCGCAGAGATTATCAAAAGCTTGGCATTGTGGATAAAAGAACACAGGGGCGATGCGGCACAGAATTTTCGCACAGTATTTGAGCTGCTCACCGCTGCCGCCTTCCTCTATTTTCGAGAATCGGGAGTAGACGTCTCGGTCATCGAAACAGGATTGGGGGGACGGCTCGATGCTACCAACGTTTTTCAAGTGCGGTCGGGATGCCTGCAAAAGCCACTTATCAATATTATCACGTCGATAGGTTATGATCATACCGAAACACTTGGCAGCACTATTGAGGAAATTGCTGCACAAAAGGCCGGAATCATCCAGCCACACGCGGCCGTAGTGGTTGCGCCTCAACCTCCTGCTCATGCGCAAACCGTACGACGAATAATCTCACATAAGGCTGCATCGGTACAATGCCAAGGACTGTTTTTTGCCGACGACCTCTTGAAAGTCAGCGAACTCAGCTCGCATCCAGCAACGTTGCCGAAGCCGTTTCAAAAGGCGAGATTCGCTCTTTCCCCCGAGAGTAGGGACATGGCGGAGCGTTCGCGTTTGGGACAAGCCCTGGCTGATGGGCTTGAGCTAGAACTCAGTCTGCCTGGTACACACCAGCTTGACAACCTGCGCACTGCGCTTGTTGCACTCCTGGCGGCAGAGCAAGTGGGGCTGAAACCTGTCGACCCGCAAGCAGTTCTCGCCGGAGTACGTAACGTAAAATGGCCTGGCAGGTTTGAGATTCTTTCGTACAATCCTCCAGTGGTGGTGGATGGCGCGCACTGTGAACTTTCCACGCGTGCTATGGCAGAAACGTTCTGTAAGTTATGGTCCAGCGTAAGGCCACACGTCGTCTTCGGGCTTATGCGAGATAAGAACATCTACGCCATCTTGCAGGCACTGGAAATGATGCCCCAACCGGTCCAATTCTACTGCTGTGCGCCGCCATCGCCACGTGCACGCCATGCCGAGGAGGTAGCAGCAACTGTTCAGAAGGTTCTTCAAGTGCCGGCAAGCACCCACATTTCGCCAGCTGAAGCTGTAAGCGCCGCTTGGGAGAATCTGTCGCGGGAAGGGGGTGCTCTTGTTTGTTTTGGTTCTTTTTATCTCTTAGCACCATGCATGAAAGCGCTAAAGAGTCGGCTGCCAGGAGAAAACGCATTTAGAGAATGACAAAGCGAGCGGAACCACCAGGCCGGTCGCTTATCGTTGCCCTCAGCAAGCTGGCGACGAAGAGGCCAATACTGCTTACTGTTCAACCGTGAGGACGGCCATGAAGGCTTCCTGCGGAATTTCCACGCGCCCCAGCTGTTTCATGCGCTTCTTGCCTTCCTTCTGCTTTTCGAGGAGTTTGCGCTTGCGTGTGATGTCGCCGCCATAACACTTGGCCGTTACGTTCTTGCGCAAAGCTTTTACTGTTTCTCTCGCCAGCACCTTCCCGCCAATCGCAGCCTGGATTGCCACTTCAAAGAGCTGCCGGGGAACAAGCTCTTTGAGTTTTTCAACCAGTGCTCTACCGCGTTGGTAGGCCTGATCGCGGTGGACAATCGTCGAGAGCGCATCCACAACTTCGCCGTTAATAAGAATGTCGAGTTTCACCATTTCCGCTGGCCGATAATCCGCCAGTTCGTAATCGAAGCTAGCGTAGCCTTGTGAGAGTGATTTTAGTTTATCGTAAAAATCCAAAATCACTTCCCCCAGCGGCAGCTCATATTCTAGAAGCACCCTGTTTTCCGTAATGTAGTGCATCTGCCGTTGCACCCCGCGTTTCTGCTGGAGAAGCTGCATGAGGTTCCCCAAGTACTGGGGCGGAGTGATAATACGGGCTATGATAAATGGTTCTTCGATGACGTCGATTTCGCCGGCAGAAGGCATCTTTGTAGGATTATCAACAAATATTACTTCTCCATTACGCTTTGTGACGCGGTAAACGACATTGGGCGCTGTCGTTATCAAGTTAAGATTAAATTCGCGCTCGAGGCGTTCCTGCACAATCTCCATGTGAAGAAGACCCAGGAATCCACAACGAAACCCAAATCCCAATGCTGCCGAAGTTTCTGGTTCATAGAAAAAGCTCGAATCATTGAGTCTGAGTTTCTCGATAGCATCCTTCAGATCGTCGTAGTCTTCGGAATTAATGGGATAAAGGCCTGCGAAGACAACGGGGCGCGCGGGTTTGTAGCCGGGAAGTGGCTCCGTGGCTGGCTTCCGGTCGTGGGTGATAGTGTCACCCACGCGCACGGAAGCAACATCTTTGATTGATGCGATCACATAACCCACTTCGCCAGCTTCAAGAATGTCGCACGCCGTCATTTTCGGACTGAAATAGCCCACTTCATCCACTTCATAGTCCGCCTGGGTGGACATCACCCGGATGCGATCGCCCTTTTTGAGGACACCGTCCACCACCCGGACGTAGGTCACGACGCCGCGGTAGCTATCGTACTTTGAGTCAAAAATTAGGGCGCGAAGGGGTGCTCCAGGGTTCCCGCGAGGCGGCGGGATGCGTTTGACAACAGCTTCCAAAATCTCGTCGGTGCCGATTCCCAACTTGGCACTGGCCAAGATTGCTTCCGAGGCATCAATGCCAATAATCTGTTCTATCTGGCGCTTAACTTCTTCGGGATCGGCTCCTGGTAGGTCAATCTTGTTAATGACGGGAATGATTTCAAGGTTCTGATCGATGGCTAGATAAACGTTGGCGAGAGTTTGGGCTTCCACACCCTGGGCGGCATCAACGACGAGTAGAGCTCCCTCGCACGCTGCCAAGCTTCGAGAGACTTCGTAAGTAAAATCCACATGGCCTGGGGTGTCGATAAGATTTAATTCGTAGAGAGTACCGTCAAGGGCTTGGTAAGGCAAGCGCACGGCTTGCGCCTTGATGGTGATGCCCCGCTCGCGTTCGAGATCCATGGAATCCAGAAGCTGGTCGCGCATTTCGCGAGCGCTCACTACTTGTGTGCGCTCGATGAGCCTGTCGGCAAGGGTGCTCTTGCCGTGGTCAATGTGCGCGATAATGCAAAAGTTCCTTATGTGCTTTTGGTCCATAGGTCGCGGTAAAATACGGTTGAGAAGCAAAACGCATTCGGTAGGGCACGGTCACACCAATAAAGTTCATCTTTAACGTTTGGGACACGCCACGTCGGTGACACCCTATGCCAAGTGCAAAACGGGCGCGTCTGGCTGCTCTCGTCGGTGATCGGAGCCGACGCTTTGCCCTGTCTCTAAGTGTTCGGGTTCAAGCCGGCGTCTAATCAACGGGCGCAAGGTGCCAAATTTGCTCAGCGTACTCGCGTACGGAGCGGTCGCTGCTAAAACGCCCAATGCGAGCGACATTGAGAATGGCTTTTTTCAGCCATTCGTCTCGCTTCTCATATAGTTTAGCAGCCCGCTGGCTTGCCAGCACGTACTGCTCGAAATCCGCTAGTAGGAAATAACGATCGCCTTGGTTGAGCAGCGCGTTGAAAACCCAATGAAACATTGGGGCGCTCCGATGGAAGAGCCGATCAGAATTAAAGCAATCCATCACTCGGCGGACTGCCGCATTAGCATGATAGATCTGGCGCGGATCATAGCTAGCTCTCATGGCTTCGAGCTCTTCCGCTCTGTGTCCGAAGAGGAAGACGTTCTCCTCGCCCACAGCTTCAATAATTTCGATGTTGCCGCCGTCATAAGTGCAGACGGTGAGAGCACCGTTCATTGCAAATTTCATATTACTTGTGCCGCACGCTTCTGTGCCTGCCGTAGAAATCTGCTCGCTCAAATCGGCTGCAGGTATAATCTTCTCCGCCAGTGAGACACGGTAGTCTGGGATGAAAACGACTTTGAGCTTTCCACGCACGCGAGGGTCATTGTTAACGATGCGCGCCAGTTCGTTGATGAGCTTGATAATTTGCTTGGCAGCCCAGTAGCCAGGAGCGGCTTTTCCTCCAAAGATGAAAGTACGGGGGATAGGAACGTCCACGTGATCTTCGACTAAGCAGAGGTATTCGTGGATGATTCGTAAAGCCATTAGGAGCTGGCGCTTATATTCGTGGATGCGCTTTACCATGACGTCGAACTGAGACTCGGGATCCACGATGATACCCGTTGTGTCTTTGATAATCCTGACCAGGCGTTCCTTATTGTGCTGTTTAATCTTGGCGAAACGTTGTCTAAAGGATCTATTGTCCGCTTCTGGCTCGATGCCCCGCAGCTCTTCCAGATTGGAAATCCACCCTTCGCCAATTGTCTCAATCAGGAGGTCAGCTAGTCCCGGATTAGCCTTAAGAAGCCAGCGCCGCGGCGTGACGCCGTTAGTGACATTGACAAATTTTTCTGGCCAAAGCTCATAAAACTCCGGAACAAGCCGAGATTTTACGAGTTCCGTGTGGAGTTTGGCCACACCGTTGACTTTGTGGCTACCGATAATGGCAAGGTTCGCCATCCGAACAAACCGCCGTCCCTCATGCTCTTCAAAAATACCCATGCGATGCTGGCGAGCGGAGTCGGCCGGCCACCGTCGTTCGACGTCCTCGAGAAATCGTCTATTGATTTCCTGGATGATGAGCAGATGGCGTGGCAGTACTCGATGGAGCAGCTCCTCGGGCCATTTTTCAAGAGCTTCGGGCATCAGGGTGTGATTAGTATAAGCAAAAGTGGCTCGTGTAATATCCCAAGCCTTCTTCCAAGGTAAGCGATGTTCATCAAGCAGCAGACGCATGAGTTCAACTATGGCGAGGGTAGGATGGGTGTCATTAAGCTGAATAGCTACCCGCTGGGGAAACTGGTCAAACGAGGCATGGCGACGCAGATAGCGGCGCACAATGTCCCGAACGGCACACGCCACAAAGAAGTATTCCTGAAGAAGCCGCAATTCACGCCCGGCGTCGACCGCATCGGAGGGATAAAGAACCTTAGAAATATTTTCCGTGGCAATTTTCTCAGCCACCGCCTCCATGTAGTTGCCTTCATTGAAGCGTTGGAAATCGAATTCCTCCGAAGCTTTCGCCGTGTAAAGACGGAGAAAGTTCACGGTTTTAGCGCCGTAGCCAATAATCGGCATATCGGCGGGAACCCCGATAATGTGTTTGCAATTGGTCCACACGACCCTGGGGGTGCCGTGATCGTCTTGCACGTGGGTCACTTGGCCATAGAGGGGAACACGGACAAATTCATCCGAACGGTCAATGAGCCACGGGCTGGGGCGTGATCGCCACGCATCAGGTAACTCGACCTGGAAGCCGTCGCGGATTTCCTGCCGGAATAGGCCATATTCGTAGTTAATTCCGTAGCCGTAGCCGGGCATGTTCATAGTGGCTAGCGAATCAAGGAAACATGCTGCAAGACGCCCCAGTCCGCCGTTACCAAGGGCGGCATCTCGTTCGGTTTCACGGATTTCTTCGAGATCGTAACCTAGCGTCTCTAATGCGTCGCGGCAGAGTTCGTAAATTCCGAGATTTGTAAGGTTGTTCCCAAGGGAACGACCTACGAGAAATTCCATGGAGAGGTAGTAAACGCGCTTAGCATCGGTTTTGGCATAGCGGCGCTCCGTTTCTATCATGCGTTCGACGAGGAGGTCACGTACCGCGAGCGAAACTGCAATGAGCATATTTTCAAGGCTCAGCGTCGCCCACTCCTTGGCAAGGGTGTAGCGAACGTGGCGTTTCACCTGTTCAAGAAATTCTTCGGGAGTCGTCACCCGATAGGGTTCCACCCACCCCAGGTCCTTTTCATGAGGAGGTGGAGTGGCTAGCTGTTCTAGAGACTGTTTCGCGTTATCAGATGTTTGCGCTTTTTCCGTCATAGCTATAAATTAATATGTAACGCAGGTAATGAGGATTCAACCTTAATTAAACCGATCCAACATAGGTCCAAGAACCATTCTCATTTAAGTGCTTACGCCGAACAAAGGAAAATGCTGAGACCTTTTTCTTCAGGGATTAACACCAAACCGACGCAACCGGAACACAACCTTCCCATTCACAATGGTCGCGACAATGGCTCCCGATAATCTGGCACCCAACCACGGCGAGTTAAAACTTTTGGAAAAAAAGAACTCCGGCGTCACTTCAAATTCTTCGGCAGGGTTGAGGAGAACGATATCCGCCGGCGCTCCCGGAGTGAGTGTGCCTCTGGGAAGCAGGCCGAGAATGCGCGCCGGACCGCACGTGAGCTTCTCAATGAGCTTGGGCAGGGGCACTAACCCTGTTTTAACTAGATGCGTAAATAGCACCGGGAATGCTGTTTCGAGCCCCACCACGCCGTACGGAGCATCCACGAAGGGGAGGTCCTTTTCGATATCGGTGTGGGGGGCGTGATCTGTCGCAATGCAGTCAATGGTATCATCGAGAAGCGCCTCGATGAGTGCT
>JANZZJ010000216.1 GCA_026419455.1 Candidatus Sumerlaeaceae bacterium
ATAGTAAGCAGTGCTCGCCAGATCGTTCAGTACGACCGCCGCTGCGTGCCAAAACGAGATAAAAGTGAGCATGGCGGTCGTGAGTACAACGACTCGCGTACCTTTTGATGTGCCATGGGATGGTGCTGAAAGATCTCCAGACACGGAAGCGGAAGGGTGATCGTTCATAGCAAGTGAGTGCTCCTCTGAGCGTCGCTCCTATCGGATATGCCTACGCGAGTGGTAATGATCGACCATTGATACTAAGGGGGAAGGGATCGAACTTTGCGGCCACATAGCTGAAATGCGATGCCTGCTTCGGCGAAAATGGCTGCCGTCTAGCCGCCAATAATGGGACACACTGTCCATTTTAGTCGTTTTCGGTTCCTCCACCGAGCTACTTTGTCTCTGGGAAGAAGCCGCTGTACGCGCTTCCCGACGCCTACGGGGTTAGCTGACGGGCTCGGCGCAAGAAGCTTCGCCTACCTTTCCCATTGGAAAGCGATTCGCCCCTACTTCCTTGGGTCCCCCGCTCAGCTGACACCAGCTGATTCAGCGGTTTGCACTCAAACCTTACGCTATTCCTGTGAGCTCTATTCAACCTTGCTTACGTGGATAAACATTTACGCTATGGATACGCTATGTAGCTGATTCTTCCGGCTCAAAAACCTCGTCCGCAAGCACAGTAACCACATTTTCCGCGACTTCTGCAAATCCTCCACGGATACCGTAGCGCGAAACTGAATCGTCGGTTTCACGAACTGTCATGATTCCCTCACCGAGAGCGGCTACAAGAGGCGCATGATGGGCTAGCACCCCAAAATAACCGCTGACGCCGGGAAGAATAACGGAAACGACATCGCGGCTAAATAGCTCTGTTTCCTGCGTGCATACTTGAAGACGAAATCGTGGGGCCATAGACCTTTGAACTCGCTGTTTTGGGTATGCTGAACACTGTCTGCTTCATACAGCGTTCGTTCTCACCTATTGCGTGCCGGGCTGATTCACTGTTTATGCTTACGTCCTGTGCCGCACGCTAGAACCTACGGATCCTGCTGAGGGTTTGCGAAATTCCTTCCTCAGGGCTTCCCTTGGGTGGCCAAATGAGAGCAATCTATTGTGTCCCAAACCCTCTATTGGCACTGTACAATTTGTGAACATTCCAATGCTGCTGAAATAGGGGGACAAGTTTCCTAGACAGACAATTCATCGGGTGCGGCCTCTTGAATAAAGTTCGCGATTACAACACTTTTTATAATCAGACGGACACTACTCGCTGGGTTGGCCCACGGCATGCATAAAGCTGCAATAGTCTCACTGAGACTGTGAGAAAGACTGTGAGAAAGGAGGAAGGTCACCATGAAGGGCTCACTAGTTGGCATTGTGTCGGCTGCTGTGTTTCTCAGTGGGTGCGCGAATATGACCCCCGTTCAGCGCGGTGCAAGTGCTGGAGCGCTTGCAGGCGGCTTGATCGGTGGGGTTTGGGGACATGCTGCGCACGGTATCACCGCTGCTCAAGGTGCTGGACTTGGAGCAATGGCAGGAGGGTTAGTCGGTGCCTTGGCGGCAGATTCTCTCAAGAGTGAGCCTGATTATGGCCGCACCGAACGTGAACCAGTTGTTTCGCCGCCCCCTGCACCTGCACCGCCAAAACGTTACCAGACCGTCGAAAAATAGTAAAGTGATTGCCAACGCGAGGCATTGATTTTCCTCTACTCCCTCTTCAACCTTTGGGGAATTACGAACTAACTGCTCAATAAGATGGTGCCCCATTGCCGCTGGGTTGTATTGAGCTTCGTGCGTAAAAAGCTAGTGCCATTTCCCTCGGTTTATCGCGACATCGAATAACAACGCTTGACGCGCTCAGCCAAAGCCCGATCAATTCGTCTCATGACTGGTCGAAAATTCTATATCACGACTGCTATCCCGTACGCAAACGCTGAACCCCACGTCGGGCATGTTCTCGAGCTTATAGGAGCGGACCTCATTGCGCGTGCCAAACGCCTCTTGGGCTACCGCGTGTATTTTCAAACTGGCACCGACGAGCATGGCCAGAAAATGCTCGAAGCCGCAACAAAAGCGGGGCTTTCTGCCCAGGAGTACGCCGATCGCATTGCTCCGCGCTTTCAGGATCTCTGGCGCGACCTCGATGTGGCGTACGACGGATTTGTTCGCACTACGGATCCCAGCCACCGAAAAGGAGTTGTGCAATTCTGGCAAGCTGTTCGCGATAACGGCGACATCTATCTTGGCAAATACGAAGGATGGTATTGCGTTCCCGAGGAGAACTTTGTGCTCGAGTCGCAGCTCCATTACGGCCCGAACGGTGAAAGACTATGCCCCCAGTGTGGACGCGAACTAATATGGCATAGTGAAGAAAACTTCGTCTTCCGATGGTCTAAATACCAAAGTGCGCTGGAAGACTGGATTCAAAGCCATCCGGATTTTATCGCCCCTGCGTTTCGAGCCAATGAAATGATCAACTCCTTCCTCCGGCCCGGCCTTCAGGATATTTCCATCTCTCGTACGACTATTCACTGGGGAATTCCAGTTCCCGATGCCCCCTCCCACGTGATTTATGTCTGGTTCGACGCTTTGCTCAATTACATTACGGGGATCGGATATGGAACTGACGACGATCGTTTCCGTGAGTGGTGGCCATGCGATCTCCATGTCGTGGGAAAGGACATCTTGAAATTCCACACCCTGCTTTGGCCCGCTATGCTGATGGCGGCTGGCCTTGAGCTTCCCAAGCGTGTGTTTGGCCACGGCTTTGTTGTTCTTCGTGGGGCGGAGAAGATGTCAAAATCAAAAGGCAACGTCGTTGACCCCCGCGAATTGCTCGCGATGTTTAGCGGCAATCCCGATCCGCTGCGTTATTATCTGCTCAGCGAAAATGATTTTGGCCATGATGCCACTTTCACGATGGAAGGGCTAGTCAGCAAGTACCACGCTGACCTTGCCGATAAGCTTGGCAATCTCTTGGCGCGAACTCTTTCCATGGTAACCAAGTTCCGCGAAGGAAAAGTCGTGCGGCCTGATCGCTTTTCACCTTCCGACGAAGCAATTCGGAACGCTGTCACAGCCCTCTGGCAGCCAGCAACTGATGGTTCGCCGTGCACGTTGTACGAGCAGCTTGTGGACGAAGGGCTGTTTGCCCAGCTTCTTCAAAAGTGCTTCTCTGCGATCTCGGCTATGAATGCCTACGTGACAGAACACAAACCTTGGGCATTGGCAAAGGATACCCAACAGTCGCAACGGCTTGACCAAGTGCTGTATGTACTGGTCGAAGGATTGCGCATTGTTGCAGCCCAGCTTTTTCCGGTGATACCTCGCTCTGCCTCAGAAATTTGGACTCAACTCGGTCTCTCCAAGACGCCTGACAAAGTCCCTTTCGATGAGCTTTCCACATGGGGAGCCGTTGGCGAGACGAGAGTCGCTCCCCGCGGAATCCTGTTCCCTAAACTGGAAAAACTGCCCGATTGAACTACGTGCAACGAACCGGCTTCTCGCGCGACCGAGGGGTCCTCAAACGACGCTTTCGAAGAGCTGCCATTGCAACGTGACAGCAAAGAAGGAAACCCCGTGAGAGTGGGGTAGAGTGCCGCATTATACAGTTTGCCCCCAGGGCATGATCTTCTTCTAGATTAACAGCACGAATGGGAACATCCAGCCCTGCCGAGTGCGAAGTGTGGTTTAGCCGCCATGCTTGGCGAGTTGAGGCTGGCTATGACGCGTGCTTCGCCCCGCAACTTTCGCGAATCACGAGCTCCAACTCCACCTCTTCGAGGCCTGTTGCCGCGCCCGACTCGAGAATGCGGAACATCCGCTCACAAGCCAACTGGCCGATGAGGTACATGTTCTGTCGGATCGTAGAAAGCTTTGGACTTACATACTGCGTCAGAAGAATGTCGTCGCCCCCGAACAGCGCGATATCCTGCGGAATGCGCAACCCAGCCTCCTGGATTGCGTCCATGGCTCCGATCGCCATCATGTCATTCACACTGTAGATTGCAGTCGGTCGTCGTGAGTGCGAAAGAAGCCATTTTGTGGCCATATAACCGCTCTCGCGATCGAAATAACCTTGCGCTAAAAGTTCATCGGACATTTCGAGTCCCAGGTCTTCGACGGCTTGCAAATATCCCTCAGTACGATGGATCGCAGTGGTCACAAATTCGCTCCCACGAATGTGTCCGATACGCGTGTGTCCTAGTCTTGCGAGATGCTCAACGGCCCGGTATGCAGCTTGTCGGTTAGCCCCAATGACCGCCGGCAAGTTCCCTAGGACGCTGTTCACCAAAATCACCGGGCAGCCTGCCTCGGCTAACTCGATTAAATACGTGTCCGTCGTAAGATTACCGACACACAAGACTGCGTCCATAACCCTTTGCCGATACAATGCTAGGGCTTTTTTCCCCGACTTAAACTCAGGGGTTGCCATTTCAACCACTAGATGGTAGCCATGGGCGGTAACGACATCGAGAATCCCACTGAGACTTTCAGAAAAATAAAAGTCAGAGACAACATGTCCGATTTGCGGTAGTATGACACAAATGACCCCAGCACGTTGACGGACAAGACTGCGCGCGATAGCGCTCGGGCGGTAGCCTACTCGCTCGATAATTTCCATTACCTTTGCTTTTGTTTTCGGATTAATCTTCGGGGAGTCATTCAATGCTAATGAGACAGTTGAACGACTCACGCCTGCCATCGCCGCAATATCGCGGATGGTGTAGCGTTTCTTACCTTGATCTCGTGTTGACATAAACTCACTAGCTCCTCATCGAAACCCTGTCACTCGTGCGGGGGATACTGCAATTGTACCACCAGCTGTACCGATGACGATCCGCTAACGTATAACACCGAAACAGTGCACCTGAAAATCAAGAACTGAAAAGAACAGCAAACTCACAAGTGCTCAAGGACGTAACTTAATTTAAATGACCTAAACAAATCGCGTTCTGGTTACGAATTGGCTTGCTGCAGTCAAATTCCTCAGCAAAGTCAAGTGTTTTGTGTGTCAGAATTTTTCTGACAGTAGACCGATTCAATTTTCTGTTGCGTTTCACGTTCTTGCCACATAGTAGATGGCTCATCTTCTTATGAAAAGGAGGTTTTTCTTATGAGGAAATTGACTTTGTGTGCCACGATATGTGCCGTGGCCTCCTCTCTTGCATTCGGAGGAACCCCGACAATCGACGGCACGTTTGACGGGGAATCCGTGTGGGGGTCAGCTGTAGCGACTAATTCCAACCCAGGTTTCTCAGGCGCTGGGGCGACCGCTACCGCACTATACGTCACCGACGATAGCAACTATGTGTATTTTGGCGCCCAAGTAAGCGGCTTGGCTGGCTGGATGAGCTTCGGATTTGCTATTGACGCACGGTCCGGCGGGTCAAACAGCCAAGATACCTGGGCGCGACAAATCAACTTTGCCTTCCCATCTGCGGGCGATTTTGATGCACCCGAATTCGTCGTGCGGGGAAATGTGAACAACTCATGGACTGAGCGTCATGAATGGACCGGATCCAGCTGGACTGGCTTTGGCACAAACATTAACCTCAGCGGCGATGCTGCAGCCAATGCGTCGAATGGTTTTGTCGAGTGCCGTATCGCAAAGTCCGTTCTCAATATGCGCTCATCGAAGCAGGGGCGTGTGGAGTTTTACCTCTCAGGCGATCAGAATGCTCACGGGCTGTTCACCTCTGTGCCTTATGACACACCTTGTACCGATTGGAATCCGTCCACACCCCAGCAGCTGACTAATCCAGCTTCGCCCGTCATGCTGCCTGTCAGCCTGAGCTCGTTTGCAGTTGAATAGCCTTCCAAACGAAAATCACAACGTGGTCGGTTTTTGCGACGGTGTAGGGCGGCACGAAAAAGGTTGCCGCCCTACCTTTTTATCGGGAGAATGAAGTTGATGTCTGCTCACACTTATCTCAGGCCCACTGCGAGGCCGCGCAAGCCTTTGTGGCAGTACTACGACGCCATTTGGGGATATATTTTTATTGCCCCCTTTATCGTCGTTGCGACTGTCTTTCTCCTGTTCCCGATCGCCTACAGCTTCTACCTTAGCTTTCGCGAAACGTGGCTCTACTCCAACTGGTTTGACCAGTTTGCTGATATGCGTTTCGTTGGTTTAAAAAACTATTTAGATTTGCTCCAAAACCCGACTTTTTGGTGGGCTCTTTTGGCCACCTTTGTCTATGCCTTACTTGTCATTCCCACCCAGATTGCGGCTTCGCTAGCCCTCGCTTTGTTTCTCAACACCAAACTTCCGGGATATCGTGCGCTGAGATCGGCTTTCTTTCTTCCTCATGTTTTTGATGTCTTTGTTGTCGGCATCATTTGGCTTTTATTGTACAATCCGCAAATTGGTCCTTTTGCCGAGTTCTTCCGGTGGCTCGGAGTCGACTGGTTTAAAAAGCACGGGTTTGTAGACAATCCTTACACTATACTGCCCAGCATCGCGTTTGCCATGGTCCTCAAGGGCATGGGTTTCGGGATGATTCTCTTTCTAACAGCTCTCAATAACATTCCCGAATCCATTTTCGAGGCTGCAGAAATTGATGGTGCCAATGCGCGCCAGAAGCTCTTCTATGTTACGATCCCGTTGCTACGTCCGATGATCCTTTTCATGTCTGTCACTGGGTTAGTCGGGGTGCTTAACGCGTTTTCCGAATTTTACGCGATGACGAAGGCAACAGGTGGTGTCGCTTTTCAGTTTCTTGGGGCGACCGTCCAATCGGCTCGGGTGTCAGGCTTCTATCTCTACCAGCTTTTCTACGATGCCTTTTATGGTCATGCAGCGGCAATGTCTTTTATCTTACTGACCATTGCTCTGGTTATTACCTGGGTGAATTTCCGGATCCTTGGGAAGGAGGCGTAGCGTGATGAACCCTGGTTCGTTGGCGGCAGGGGCACTAGAGAAGCGCCACATGCCGAAGGTATGGCGCTATACGCTTAGCTACGCTGTTCTACTTCCTCTGTTGTTTCTAGTGCACCTCCCCTTGCTTTGGATGGTAGTGACCGCTTTTAAAGCGCCCGGCTATGGAACGAAACTCGATTTCATTCCCTCACCAGGCGAAAAAATGTACACTGTTGAGAATTTCCGGCAGGTCTTCTTTGACAAAGATTTCCCTTTCTACCGCTTCGCTTGGAACAGCTTTGTAGTGGCTACGGGGTGCGCTCTAATCACCGTAGCACTCTGCACGGCCGCCGGATACGCCTTCGCCAAGAAACGATTCCCTGCTCGCGACCTCATCTTTGCAGCACTCATTACCATCATGTTGGTGCCGGGACTCATCTTTATGGTCCCTCAGTATCGTCTGGTTCTAAAATTTGGCTGGATCAACACCTACTGGGGCATGATTCTGCCCCACACAGGAAACATCTTCGGCTTGTTTTTGCTGCGCCAGCACATCCGCGGCCTACCAGACAGTCTTCTCGAAGCTGCGCGGGTGGATGGTGCCAGCGAACTGGGAACTTTTTTCCGGATCATAGTACCTCTGTCGGTACCTGTCATGATTACGTTGTTTCTTCTGACCTTTGTGGGTCAGTGGTCAAATTTCTTGTGGCAGCTGATTGTCAACACGCCCGATTCACCATACCTCACACTGCCAGTTGGGCTTTCTCTGTTTCAAGGACAGTACCAAACAGAATGGGAGAAAATGATGGCGGGAGCTTGCTTTAGTATCCTGCCGATCGCCGTGCTTTTTACCATCTCGCAGCGCTTCTTTATACAAGGACTCACCGCCGGGAGCGTAAAAGAATAACATGTTGTTTCAAACAAAGGCAACCACGCGGGCTTTTCATTCTCTGAACAGTACGTGGCTGCGTGCACTCACCGCGACAGCAGTTTTGTTCTTAACATGTTTACACCACTCGGCAGACGCGACTACGCCCGTCCCCATAAGGTTAACTTTATGGCAGGGGTTTAAATTTAAGGAAGTCACCCTTCTCAGAGAAAATATCGCAGAGTTTCAAAAGAGATGGAACAACCAACATCCCGATAGGCAAATTCAAATCATTGAGTCGCAGGTGCCGTTTTTCGATATGGTGCAAAAGTTGCGCTCTGCTGCTCTTGCGAGGCAGGTCCCTGATATTGCTTTCGTCGACGTCAACAACATGGTGCAGCTCATTTATGGCGGAGTCGCGCGGTCACTTGATACGCTGCCCAACTTTCCGGCGTCGACGATTGATGAGTTCCGAGAGCGATTTGTGCCCGGCGCCTACGACACCAATGTGGCCGTGTTCCGAGGCAAGCGCCACCTTTTCGGCATCCCGGCCCAGACGACCACGCTTGCACTCTTCTACAACAAAAAGATGTTTCGCGAGAAAGCCGACGCTCTCCGAGCTGCTGGATGTGATCCCGAGCGGCCGCCGCGGGATTGGGATGAATTCATCCGCTACGCCAAAGTTTTGACCGATCCGGCACGCGAAATCTACGGATTTGGCATGAACGGTAGTTTTTGGTTCACGATGCCTTTTTTTAACCAGTACGGCACAGAGTTCATCAAACGCGATGAAAACGGGCAACTGCTGCCCGCAATCCCAAGCTCTAATGCGTTAGCGGCCATCGAACGAAAGGCTAATTTCTATCTTCGCGATGGCATTGAGGCAGGGGCATGGCGCGATGGCGCACTTGATCCAGACCAGGGATTCAAAAATAGCCGCTATGCCATGGTGTTGACTGGCCCATGGA
>JANZZJ010000244.1 GCA_026419455.1 Candidatus Sumerlaeaceae bacterium
GCTCTCCTCCAGTTTCCGATCCGAAGAAACTGCGCTCAACTGTTCTTGAATTCGGCCGAGAATAGGGCTGTGTGAAAAGGAAACAATCGAGGCGAGGACGGCTGACATTGAGTAGGAAAACAGATGCTGGATCATTTGTCGTACTGGTGGTTGACGACGAGAAAAACACGAGAGAGGGGCTGCGTTGGGCACTGGAAAGCTCAGAAGTAACTGTGCTGACGGCAGCTAATGGCTTGGAGGCGCTAGAAATACTTCGCCAACAACCAGTGGATTTGGTTATCACTGACCTCCGCATGCCTGAGGTGGATGGCATGCAATTGCTGCGTCACATACGCCGCGATATGCCACATGTCGCAGTGGTAATTTTAACCGGCCACGGGACGATCGAAAACGCTGTGGACGCCATGAAAGAGGGGGCTACTGATTATCTCCTCAAGCCTGTCAACATCGACGAGCTTGGGTTGTTGGTCGAGCGCATTCGACGCACCCAAAGCCTGGAGCGCGAGAATATTGAGCTACGCGAACGTGTTCAGCAGCTCTACGGTTTTGAGAACATCGTCGGCCGTTCTGCTGCCATGCTAGAAGTCTTTGAAAAGGTGCGCATGGTGGCACCCACCAGGGCAAGCGTGTTGATTTATGGCGAAAGCGGAACCGGCAAAGAGCTGATTGCAAACGCAATTCACCAGAATTCACCGCGGCGCACTAAACCGTTTGTAAAGGTTAACTGCGGGGCTCTTCCACTTACCCTATTGGAGAGCGAACTTTTCGGCCATGAGAAGGGAGCATTTACGGGGGCCGTGACGATGCGACGAGGGCGTTTTGAGCTTGCCGACGGCGGGACTCTCTTTCTCGACGAAATAAGCGAAACAGCCCCAGAGTTTCAGGTGAAATTGTTGCGGGTCCTCCAAGAAGGCGAGTTTGAACGTGTTGGGGGAAGCCAGACACTCAAAGTGGACGTGCGCATCATTGCGGCGACCAACAAGCGGCTGGACCAACTCGTGCAAGAAGGAAACTTCCGCGAGGATTTGTACTATCGCTTAAAAGTGGTAGAGATTGACCTCCCCCCACTGCGGGAGAGGGTGGAAGACATCCCGCTTCTCGTGGAGCATTTCTTGGAAGAATTTTCGAAATATTACGGGAAACCTAAGCCTCGCGTGCCGCCAGCAGTGATGACCGCTTTGCAAAACTATCATTGGCCGGGCAACGTCCGGCAGTTGCGCAACGTACTTGAAGGCGCCTTTGTCATGTCGAGTGGCGAAATCACGCTCAAGCACTTGCCAAATGAAATTCATGCTGAAAAGCGAAGCGAGAACTACATCCGATTGCCTGTGACGGCATCTTTAGAGGAGGCTCAGCGGCTTCTCATCCAGGCAGCACTTACCTATAATCGTGGTAATCGTGCGAAGACGGCACGTCAGCTGGGAATAGGCAGGAAAACTCTCTATCGCAAGCTGGCTGAATATGGAATCGAGTGAGGCCCACAGCGACCCGCAAAGGAAGCAGAGAGACAACAAATTGCAACATTTCCTGAAGAACTCAACAACTGTGCGGGCCTTACGCCATCGCAATTACCGACTATTCTTTACGGGTCAGGTAGTTTCTTTGATTGGCTCTTGGATGCAGAGCACCGCTCAAGGGTGGTTGGTTTACAAGCTTACGTCCGACCCTTTCCTTCTTGGCTTGACAGGTTTTGCCTCGCAAGTGCCAGTTCTCGCCCTCGGCATTTTCGGGGGACTTGCTGCTGATGTCTTTAATCGTCATCGTCTTGTGATTGTCACACAGTGGTTACTGCTCTTGCAGGCAGCTGTATTGGCGATGTTAACGATCGTCACGGGCGCTGACGGACAGCCGTTGGTAGAGGTTTGGCATGTCCTAGTCCTTTCGGCCTTTGCTGGAGCTGTGCAAGCTTTTGATATGCCAGCACGACAGGCTTTTATGGTGCAACTGGTCGATAAAACGGACATCAACAATGCCATCGCGCTAAATTCACTGAGTTTTAATGCTGCGAGGGTCATCGGCCCAACGTTGGCAGGGATACTTATTGCCGTACTTCAGCATTTTCGCCCTGAGCATCCCACTTTCGGCGAGGGAATGTGCTTTGTCATCAATGCGGTTTCTTTTGTGGCAGTGATTGGGCAATTACTACGGATGGATCGAGCCTCGCTGCCAAGAATGAAAACTCAGACCGTGGAGAGTAGTCTGGCCGACGGCCTTGATTATCTTTTGGGGCGGCGCCACCTTTTGAACCTCATCTTATTGGCTGGCCTAATTTCGTTCATTGCCCTGCCCTATCTGGTGATTATGCCGGCAGTGGCTAAGGACGCGCTAGGTGGCGACGCAACGACATTAGGTTGGCTCATGACAAGCGTAGGAGTTGGCGCAATACTCGGCGGTCTCAAGCAAGCGCGGCGTCAACGGGTGAGGGGGCTGGGAAAAGTCATCGTGCGTTCTCTGGTGGGTTTCTCTACAGTGATCTTTCTGACAGGATTTCAGCGCCATAGTTTGCTGACGTGTGTGGGCTTCCTGGCAGCAGGCTTTTTTATGGTAAATGCTATGATCAGCTGCCAAGTATTGGTGCAGGCACTGGTATCCGAAGCCTTCCGCGGACGAGTAATGAGCTATTACACGATGATGACGATTGGGATGATGCCGTTTGGCAGTCTGCTAGTAGGCACAGAAGCAAAACATTTCGGCGTGTCAACGTCGCTGATGCTCACGGGCGTTTGCACTGTAGTCGTGGCTTTGCTTTTTTGGTTGAGGTTACCAGCTATTCGTCAGGCAGCTCAATCCTCGCCTGAGTATGCAGAACTGTTGGAAAGGGAAAAAGGATAAGTTTTCGAATTTTAGTTGGGGTTGAGCCTTGAAACGCTTTACTGTGTAAACACTAGTAATAGCCACGGCCTCGGCCACGCTCGAGGGTGAGATTCTCCCGTACATAGCTCTGAACCCCGGGCAAAGGCTGTCCCGAAGCGGAACCCACGCCTTGCTGATTGGCTACTAAAGCAGTTTTCTTTAGTCCGGGGTTCAGGAGACGGTTAACATCCATAGCCACATCAAGGAGGTCCTTTTTAGTCTGCTTAATCTTCTCCTCCACCGACAGCCCGAAACCTCGCCAGAC
>JANZZJ010000264.1 GCA_026419455.1 Candidatus Sumerlaeaceae bacterium
TGGCGAGGCTGTGCTATACGGGACTAGCGCCGTAGACATCACCGATGAGGTCATTCAAAAGCTCAATCAAGACGCGAAAGAAACAAGCCCATCCCAGACCGAGCGGGGCGAGACACTTCGCTCTGAAGAAAAACCCGCCGATCGGGTGAAAGACTCTGAGCCGTCCCCTTCGCAAGAGGCACTCGGCCAAGCTAAAGAGAGCTCTGCGCAAACAAAACCGCTGGCAACAAAGAAGCCCTCGTCAGAAACGCAATCCAAGCCCAAGCGCCCTGTAGATCGGCAGCCGGACTAGTTGACCTCGCTGATGATGAACATTTCCTTCGATCAAGCCGAAGCCCTTCGTGATTGTCGCGTGTGCCCCCAGCGGACGATTGCTCGCATGAGCGAACTTGTTGGGCGTGGCGTTCACTTCGGCGAAACTGTGCGCATGCGCGTTTTGCCTGCACCACCCCACACGGGTATTGTGTTCGTGAGGATTGATCTGCCCGGTGCCCCAGAAATACCTGCAAACTTTGAATCTCTTGCGCAGGAAGACCTTCTCAGGCGGACAACTCTCAGGTGGCACGAAGCAGAAGTTCACACCGTCGAGCACTTTCTCGCAGCAGCCTACGTATTGGGGATAACAAATTTGCGCATAGAACTGGACGGCTCCGAGTTACCCTTTTTGGACGGCAGTGCGCAACCATTTGCCCAATTTCTGCTCGATGCAGGAGTCGCGGAACAAGAAGCTACTATAGAAACTTGCGCTCCGAGTCGCCCCCTGGCTTTTCGCTTCGATCACGCAGAAATTGTCGCGATGCCGGCAACCGATTTTCGGGTAACGTTTTTCTTCTCATCTGAGAACCCGTTGCTGCGAACACAGTCAGCTACTTTCGTTGTCACACCCGAAAGCTTCATACGTGAAATTGCCCCGGCACGAACTTTTGCATTTTTTCATGAAATCGAGTCGCTACGTCGCCGTGGCCTCATTCGTGGTGGCAGTCTTGCTTCGGCTGTGGTCATTGGGAGGAAGGCAATCTTGAATAACGAGCTGCGCTATTCGGACGAACCAGTCCGCCACAAAATTCTTGATTTCATTGGGGATCTGGCCTTGCTCGGTAAGCCCGTTGTCGGTCATTTTTTGGCGTGGCGCTCCGGCCATCGTGCCAACGCCGCTTTCGTTCGATTTTTAAGAAAGGAATTTGAGAAGTGACAGAGGTAAACAGCAATATTCCTCAGCCGCCACTCGACATTCTTCAGATCCGTGAGCTCCTGCCCCATCGTTATCCGTTCCTCCTTGTCGATCGCATCGAGGAAATCGCCGAAAAGCGCATTGTTGGCGTGAAATGCGTCACAATGAATGAGTGGTTTTTCCAGGGCCACTTTCCGGAAAAACCGATCATGCCGGGCGTTCTCCAGATTGAGGCAATGGCACAAACAGGTGCTGTGCTGGCGCGGCTTCTGCTCGGCCAAGGCTATCTTGCCCTTCTTGCCGGAGTAGAGGAGGCCAAATTCCGCCGCATCGTTGGCCCCGGCGACGTGTTGCGCATTGAGGTTGAAGAACTTTACCGTCGCCGCAATTTCGGACGTACCGCAGGAAAAATCTTCGCCAATGGTGAGCTTGCCAGCGAAGCCATTATCAGTTTCATGATGGCGCCGATAGATCAGCTCTGACCCGACTTCATACTGAATCACTAAAAAAGAACTGGGCAGTAAACAAAAGGCCTCGATTAGGAAGACTGGTCTGTTCGGGACGGTTCACTTTCTGGCGAGGTAGAGTGTGACAATTCCCCTGCTTAGAGGCTGGGCCACGGGCTCTTTCCATCCTGCGTTACGCAGAGCTGCACAAAAATCCTCTCCATCAGGAAATTCTGATACCGACTTCGGAAGATAAACGTAAGCTTTCGATCGGGAAATTAAATGTCCCAACGCAGGAACCACACTGTGAAAGTATAGCCCATAGAGCTTTTGGAGGAAAAATCCCGTCGGTTTGGAAAACTCTAGCACAGCCAACTGACCCATAGGGCATGTGACCCGCCACAACTCTTTGAGACCCGCGGGCGGATCACTCAAATTGCGTATGCCGAACGCTACAGTCACGAGATCGAAAGTCTCGTCCCGGAAAGGTAATTGCATGGTGTCGGATCTTGACCAATGAAAACCTGTCACACCGTGGCTCGCCCTTAACGTCCGAGCCTTCCCAATCGCTCGGTGGAGCATGGGAAAGGAAAAATCTGTTCCCACGAGCGTAGGCGAGAAGCTCATGAGGGCAGCTTGCCGCTGCAGTTCCAATAACACATCGCCGGTGCCACAGCAAACATCGAGTATTCGCTTATGCTTCGCAGATAAGACACGTTTGGCGAGGCAACGGCGCCAGCGGCGGTCGTTTCCTAAGCTCAATAAGTGATTCAGAAAATCGTAAGTCGGCGAAATCGTGTCGAACATGCTGCGGATATCTTGCGGCAACTTTGTCTTAACGAGCCGATCTGGTTCGCTGGCAGGGTCTGGCCGGGCGCTCTGTCTCATGACTCGCTTCCATGGTCAAACGCAAGCGGTAATTCCCCTTGGATGGGCATCGTAGCTGACTTTTCGTTTCTTGGAAACATACGTGCTGTGACTTGGGCTGTCAACTCCCCCTCATGAAGGAGAATTCGTAGCGCTTTGCCTTCACGGGTGGCTGCTATGGATTTCAATATTTGGTTTGTAGCGGCATCGAAGGTGATCGAATAGCCCCGGCTAAGAATTGCTTTGGGATCAAGTGCCGACAACTTGCTTGCCAGTACTTCCAAACGATGCCGACGCTGCCCGAGGGCGCCTTGAACATGCCTGACGAGTTGCGTGGTTAACTCATCGAGTTCCTGCTGACGCTCGTTCACCTGTTGAAGAGGTTTCCCCATGGCAAGCAACACATCAAACCGGCTCAAAATCTCACGCCTTTGGTGCAACATTTTCCTGAACAAACTCAGAAGGCGCTCACGCTGAAGCTCTGCAGGTCGGAGTTTCGTGAGCCGTCGCCGGATGAGTTCCGCAGCACGCTCTCGGAAATGCCTGGCTTGCTCAAGTTTCCTGACGCGGGCACGAACAGCATGCACCAAGCGCTGATGCAAGTCACGTATCCTTCGAAGAGGAACAAGCCGCCGCTCGATGGCACTTTGAAGCCGCCCTTGCGTCGCTCTAAGCTGTCGCAGCAATTCGTATGTGTTAGGAGCCACCATTTCCGCAGCTGCCGACGGTGTGGGCGCGCGTACAT
>JANZZJ010000002.1 GCA_026419455.1 Candidatus Sumerlaeaceae bacterium
CTTCCACGACGTGCTGCGCATGGCCACTCTCACGGCTGCGCGTTCGGTGCACTGGGACCACCAGATTGCCAGTATCGAACCCCGCAAACGGGCCGATTTTTGTGTGCTTGATGAGCAGTGCGAAGTGGTGGCAACCATACGCGACGCCCAGCTGGTATATGTTCGTTAGCTCAAAGGGCAAAATACCACACTTAGGCCATGCCCAAGCGTTTCAAGAATAGCCACTGTGGGGAGGGCTTGTCGAGAATAGCAGTGAACAGCGCCAGGGTTGACCACAACTATGGGACCGATGAGGGTATGAAGCGGACGATGGGTGTGGCCGAAGACGACAGCATGGACGTTTTGGTCTTGGAAGCAGCGTACCAGCGTCTCTTCGAGTTCATCGAGGGGGTATTGGTCGCCATGAACCAGTCCGATTCGCAAATGCGGAGTGATTTCGACTATGCGCGACCGCGGCAGATGTGTCAATTCGTAACGATGATCACAATTGCCGCGCACAGCATACACCGGTGCCGTGGTTTCCAGGCGCTGAAGGACAGAAAGGTCGCCGATATCGCCGGCGTGAAGAATGATGTTGACGCCGGCGAGAGCCTCGGCAATGGCGGGGTGCCACTCACTGTGTGTGTCGGAGATGAGCCCGATCCGCATTTTTCCCTCTCCTTTATTTTGCCGGCTCTAGCCTCATTTTGTCGACGGTTCAAGCCCTGGAACAGCGAGCGCAGACTGCACAGATCCACAAACTCGAGTCGAGTTTTTTCCTTGGGTTTTTCAATACAGTGTGGCGCGGGTGTTGCGATATGAGCGAAGAGCGCGTTGCAACGCCACGTGTCAATGATACCACTCCCGATGACTCAACGTCGCAGTGGGATCCCAGAAGCAGGGAATCCTCAAGGCAGCTTCGGGTGGCCAGCTACTTCACTTGGCTGGCGGTTGCAGCAGCTGTGGCGTATTATGTTGTCGTCATGGCTTTTGCAGAGCGGCGTGCCTTCGAGACGGCGGTGGCTAATTGGGGGCGCCGAATGCCAGTCGTCGCTGTACTGCGTGAGGAGATTGCTGAAGACCGAGCAAAACAACTTGCTGAGAAGCTTCAGCGCGAGGTGCCCGGATTAGAGGCCACGCTTATCGGCAGACGTGAAGCTCGCTCAATGCTCGCCCTTCAGGAGCCTTGGCTCAGGCAGCTCCCGGAAATGCTGGTGGGCGAACTTCCTATGGTAGTGGAATTCCGCCATCCTGCAATTTTCGTGGCGCCGCGGGAGCTTGATTCCTTTATCGCTTATGTCCAATCGCAACCAGAAGTTGATTTCGTTGTCTTCAATAGTCTGGGGCACGACGAAGTTGTCGAAGCCATCGGGACAGCGCGTCGCCATGCCAATGCTCTTCTCTTGTCGGTGTGTGTGGTCAGTCTTCTGCTTCTGTTAATTGCGCACCATCATCTGATTCACCGGCGACCAAAACTTTCGCTTCTCCCTGCATTTGCCCTTGCTGTAGCCGACGGGGCATTAGCAAGTGCGCTTGGCTACCTGGCTCTGTGGGGCATGTTGCGTTGGGCATCTCCAGGCGAGCTCATGGGGCAGATTGGTGTGGGGCTTCCTCTGCTTGCCTTCATAGCGTTGACGATCCTGCTCGTGCTTGTGGAACTGCTTCATGCTGAATTTCCGCGAAAGGCAACGCATGCGTGAAGGAAGAAAGGTACACGCTCTCCAAGGTGTTATCTTGTTATGTATTTTACTCATGGCTGTACTTTTCAGCTATGGAGCCAAACCTTCGCCTTCAGTAAAGTCCGGTGTCGTGAAGAGCAGCGGCGGTAGAACAACGGCGCGAGGAACGCCGTCGGCACGTCTCACTACGTCTTCGAGTAGTATCCGTCGCCAGTCGCCCACCAAACAATCGGTGGTCGGGAAGGACCCGAAGTCTGGGACCGTTAAGCCATCTTCTGCTCCAGTCTCCGGCAAGAACAAAGCCCATGGTTCGGCCGCGACCACCAGTGTGGCCCAAGAACGGGGTTATTTTCTTCGTTTGGCAGATCCCTACGAGATGTCGCGGTTTTTCCGTAGCTGGTGGAGTCTCACCGAAGTTGAAGTAGATCCGCAATCTGGGAAGATGTGGCAGCGTCATGCTCGCGAACAAAGCCTGAAACAACTGGGTGAGATTCTTGGCGATGTCATGCGTGCCTACGAACACCGGCGGATGAATGCCCGCCGCGCGAGCATTGCCCTTTATCTTGCAGGGCGCCTCCGCCAGCAATCAATGGCTATTCCACCTGCTCCGGTGATATATCACACCATCGCTTTGCGGCGGTCTATGATTAAAGACGCCGTTGCGCTCGATGGCTACGCCCAGCTCGAAGAACTTCTTCGGGGCGCAGAAGCGCAAATGCTTGAACCGGTGGACAAGCTTCATGAAGCCGTCGGTACAGCGGCAAACGAATCTATCACGGTTGCGTTTATTGATACCGTTGTGGCGTGGAATCATCAATTGTTAGCGGGGTGCTATCCGAGGAACTTGCCGGAGATCCTTCAGTTAAAGCAGTCACTAGGCGCTAGTGAAAAAGCTCTTGTGAGTCTGCGCGAATTTGGGCCGCCGATGCCGGAAGTTTCAGTGGCTTATTGGCCTCTTGTAGGCGAGGACCTTCCCTTGCCCCATGAGCAGCTACCGCCACCACGTCGCAACATGACGCACGAAAAAATGGCCACACCGGCACAGCAGGCACTTACTTTGCGTGTTCGATCCGGTCAGCCAATTCGCTGTGCCGCCGATGGCATTGTGCGCTTTGCAGGCGAAATGCGAGGTCTCGACCACGTGGTCATTGTGGAACACGCCCAAGGACGACTCAGCGTATATGGCCTTTTGGGCGAAGTGTTGGTAAAGGCTGATCAGAAAATAGGTGAAGGAGAATGCGTTGGGCTTGCAGAGCGCGGGGGGGAAGACGGCACCACGGAAATCATTTTTGAAGTGCGCGAAGGGGTGAAGCCGGCGTCGCCGCGGCTGCTGCTCGGCGAGCGCGATCCTTACTCGGTGATCGTGAGAGAACAATAATTAGCTCGCATTCGGTCGGTTAAATGTGAAAAGCAGGCGTTTCTGCTTCAGTTTGCAATCGCGTGTGACTTTTAGAGTAGAAAAAGAATCAGCGTGAGGAAAAAGTTGCGGACGTGACTCAATCGAACAACCAAATAGCGCCGGGGCGATGTTTTCTTGAGAAGGTACGCGATCGTCTCACCGACGAAGAGCGTCAGCTTTTGCTGGTGATTGATCCGGCAAAGTTACCTCAGCACGTCGCCATCATCATGGATGGCAACGGGCGGTGGGCAAAACAGCGCGGGTACTTGGATCGCATTCGCGGTCACGAAGCTGGAATCGACAGCGTGCGCACTGTTGTCCGCGCTTGCGGCGAACTTGGTCTCAGGGCGCTTACTCTCTATGCCTTTTCCGTCGAAAACTGGAAGCGGCCCCAACGCGAAATTGATGCGTTGATGAATTTGCTTAAGCGTTTTCTTCGCGAGGAAATTAACGAACTTAACGAGAACAACGTTCGATTGGTAGCTTCTGGGCGACTACATGACCTCGGCGAGGATGTGCTCGCAGAGCTCCACCAGACGATGCAGGCGACGGCTTCGAATTCTGGTCTGGTCCTAAATCTGGCTTTGAGTTATGGAGGTCGTGCAGAGATCGTTGATGCCGTTCGCAAGCTGGTAGCGGACGTGCTAGAGAGCAAAATTCGTCTCGACGATATTAGTGAGCACTTATTATCAAGATATCTTTATCATCCAGAATTGGGCGATCCAGACCTCCTTATTCGGACAAGTGGTGAAATGCGGGTTTCAAATTTCTTGCTTTGGCAAATCGCATACACGGAGTTTTACGTAACGTCGGTCCTTTGGCCTGATTTTCGCCGAGCCGACCTTTATCGCGCTATACTTGATTACCAGCGACGTGAACGGCGTTTTGGAGGGGTTACGGAGGCATAATATCATGGTAATGCGAAATAGCCGGGCTCGTATGGCCTTCGGGTTGATGTGTTTGGTGTTGGCAGCGCTGCGGTTTGAGCAACTCGCGTGGGTGCTTCCGGTGTTGGGGTTGCTGCTGGCGCTGGGCGGGAGTTTCGAAATCATCCATCTCATGCGGATGAAGTCCCTGCCAATTTCGGAGCCGATGGCCTATGCGGCGACGGTTCTCATCTACCTGATTGGTCTTGTTCCATCCGACATTTTCCCTTGGCTGTTAGCATTGGTTCTCACGGGCATTATTATGGGTGCTTTTGTGGCGCACTTGGCTCGGCACTCGTTTGAGGGCGCATTGCAGGGGGTGGGCGCGTCGCTTTTGCCTGCGCTCTACGTGGGGCTGGCGCTTGCTTGTGGCATTCAGATTCTTCGTGTTGACCGAATGTTTTTCCTTTTCGTGCTGGTGTGTGTGTGGGCCATGGATTCGGCCGCCTATTATTTCGGATGTACTTATGGACGTCGCAGATTGGCGGCAAGGATTAGCCCCAAGAAATCGTGGGAGGGTGCCATAGCTGGGTTACTGGGCTCCGTCCTGGTGGCGGTAGCAGCAAAGATTTTGTTCGCGTTGGATTTGGAATGGATAAGCGTTGTGAGTCTCGGAGTAGCCTTTGCTGTCATGGGGCAGTTGGGAGATCTTGCAGAAAGCGCACTAAAGCGTGATGCAGGAGTGAAGGATTCTGGCGCTGCATTCGGGGGTCACGGCGGAGTTCTCGACCGTGTGGATTCACTGCTGTTTTGTTTTATGACGTTCTACATTTGGCTGCTCGCAACGAACTACCTTGAAAAGTCCAGTATGTCCGTGGCTCTCGCTGGGAGTTGAGTAGCCTGCACCGTGAATGAATAGCGCTTGTGCTGTCTCTTATACACATCTGACGCTGCCGACGAG
>JANZZJ010000003.1 GCA_026419455.1 Candidatus Sumerlaeaceae bacterium
CCGGATCTATTTGGTGGGCCACTCCATGGGTGGGTGGGGGACGTGGCATATTGGCCTGCGTCACCCGAACGTTTTTGCTGCCATTGCTCCTTTGGCTGGCTTTGACCCGCGCGACGAAGCGGCGACTGCGGCAGCACTTCACCCTTATATCGTTCACGATGCACTCGATCCCATTGTGCCAGTGAGCCAGTCGCGTCAGCCTGTGGAGCACTTGGCGCAGCTTGGCATTTCACACGTTTATCGTGAGCCCTTAGGATACGGCCATGCCAGCCGCATGATTGGCGACCACCTCAGAGACATATTTCGATGGTTTGCGGTGCATGCGCGAGAGCTCAAGCCGTGGCGACTTGCGCTGGCATCGCGCACAGGGGGCGCTCGCGATCGCTGGCTCGCGTTAGTCAGCTGTGCCGAGTGGCCTCGACTCGCAATCGTAGACGGTTTTGTCGACAGTGAAGGCGCCGTCGTGGTAACGACCCAGAACGTTGCTGAATTTGCCATCCATCCGGAGGACCTTCCTGCGAGTGCCACACGGCCTTTAAGACTGAAAATAGATGATGAGGAGGTCCCAACGTCGGCTTCAACCGGATGGGTTTGCTTTACCCGCTATGCCAAGCAGAAATCGTGGGCTGTTTCCATCGCCGAGCATTTACCTGCATCGCCTCCCTTGCCTCCGCTTCGCGGTCCTGTCGCCGAGCAATTGGTCAAGGCACACGCTGAAGATCGCTTGGCAACTGCCGTAGCAGAGATTTTGCGCAAGCATTTCCGCACGGACGGATGCGTGGTTGATGCTGACAAAATCCGTGTGGGCAAGGGAGCCCTGACGGCGGACAAACTTCTTGATGCGTGGGTCTATCCGGAGGATCGTTTGGTCCGAATCCGTACCATGCCCGCCGCCCTGGCGAAGACTGGCGAGATCATCTCAAAGGGTAAGGCGCTGGTGATTCCTGAAGCTCTGCCCCTGTCGCGCCGAAAAGAAGTGACGGTCGTATGTCCCCTGGCGGTCGCCCTCCAGGCGAGGTGGCCTGAAGCGGAAAAAGCTAAACCCTATCCACTGACCATCGGCGAGGTTCTAGCCGCACTCGCAACCAATTCAGCGCTACCGACGAATTAACACCGTGACTTCCCTGGCCTGAGCCGTCATAAAATGGATGCCACGCTAGCCAGCTCGGGAACAAGCGAACGCGTCCACCCAAAGTTACGCAGCGCAGCGAGTTGATTCGGAACCTCTTTTCCTGCCATGTGTTTAGCCATGGCACAAACCTACGGGCTCGGTTGGCTGTTGAAAGAGCCACACTGTTGGATGGACGAACCGGTTCCTCGAGCCGAGAAATTAAGGTGGCCGGGAGTCATTCCGCACCCAAAGCCAGCTCCATACCATTTACGTTCGCCCGCTGTGTCCCGCTTGGTTCCACCGGCTTGCGTAGGAAGCGAACTCTATCACTTCACCTTTGCGCCGTGCTTCCTCCGCGGCAAATGCAAGAAGGTGACCATCGAGAGCGATTTGCAACGATCTGTCCGCTTCCGCATAATCTTCTTCCCGAATAAGCCGGAGAGCGTTGCGCATGACCGCCCAGTCGCCGCCGCCATGGGCGCCTTGGCCGGCTGCCACTTTGTGAGTCTCCGTAGGAATTTCTGGCCAAAGCCCTTGCACGAAGCGTTCTATCCGAAGCTCATTCCGTTCAAAGTGACCGTGGAGTTCGCCCGCTGATCCCAGCACTCGTAGACTGCGATAGCAATACGTGGTGCAGGCTCCCACGGTGAAGTTGAGCATGGCTCCATTGGAAAACTCGACTGCGACGACTTGGTGGTCTACCACATCATTGTCGCAGCGAAAAACACAGCGGCCATAAGGTCCTCTCTCCAAAGCCCGGCGGCGTGCCTCAAGTGATGTGTCGAGGGAAATCACGCTTACCGGCCACTCCAGATGCTGCCCTAGATAGACCGTCGGGGCATAGAACGGACACGACGTCTCCGCGGGACATCCCTCGAGGCAGCGTTCCGGTGCGCCAGCGGGTGCATTCTCTGGCCGAAAGTAGCGTAATTCGCCTATCGACGAAATCCGCTGAGGCACAGCATCGGCAAGCCACACGGCGAGATCCATGTCGTGGCACGTTTTTGTAAGGATGAGTGGCCCACTTTCGTCGAATCGACGCCAATTGCCTCGGACGAAGCTATGGGCAAAATGCCAATAGGCGACATTTTCCGTCATGGTAATGACAAGCGGCGTTCCTACCTTGCCGCCGCTAAGTAGTTCTTTAGCCTTGGCGTAAAATGCGGAGTAACGCATGGGATGGCACACTTGAACAATGCGCCGATGCTGGCGCGCGGCGTGGACAATGGCTGCGCATCCCTCTGGCGTGTGCGCCATCGGTTTCTCAAGAAAGAGGTGATAGCCCGCCTCAAGGGCTGCCACAGTTGAGGGCAAATGCTCACGATCCATCGTGGCATTGACGCAAAGCGGCGCCAGCGGTGGAGAAGCGAAAAGTTCCTCCCATGAACGAAACTGTCGCTCGGGGGGGATCCCATGCGCTTGAGCGAACGCCTGGCGACGCCCCTCATCAGGTTCTGCCACAGCAACAAACTTGAGAAGGTGGGGATGCCGCAGTGCAAAGGCCCCAAATGCCTCTCGCCCACGCTGCCCTGCTCCCACGAGAACGGCCTCAACTGGTCGCATGATTATCACCCCGTGCAAGAATCGGACATTAGTCGTTGCCTCGAGTGGTTGATGACGTCGCTAGCGGTTTCAATGAGATTTTCGTATAAGCATGCTGGGAATCTTCTCGCAGGAGGCTAGAAGGTCGTTCATGGCGCAAAAATTTGCTTTGCCGAGTCGAAGCTCTTGCGAGAGAAGTTTTATAAGCCACGCGGAAATTGTCCATGTTCGGGACAAAGCGTGCGTTATGAAGGGAATTCAAGACCATGGAACTAGCGCTCATTGGCTTGGCAAAATCCGGCAAGACCACCGTGTTTAACGCGCTCACCGGCGGTAAGGCGCAAACTTCCGCTTTCGCTGGCGGAAAATTAGAACCCAACATTGCAGTCGTCAAAGTCCCTGATCCACGTGTTGACAAATTAGCAGAAATTTACCAGCCGAAAAAAGTCACTCACGCGACCGTAAAGTACGTGGACGTGGCGGGCATGGCGCGTGAAGAGGACTCGCCTGAAAAAGGCGTGCCTGAGGCGCTCCTCCAATACGTTTCTCGGGCCGACGCGCTCATCGCAGTTATCCGCGGGTTCGAGGATGCCATCCATGGTTTGCCCAAAATTTCGCATGACGTTGAAACTGTCCACCTCGAACTGGTTTTTAGCGACCTCGCTAAAGTGGAAAACCGCCTGAACAAACTCGAGAAGACCCTGCCGAAACTTAGTGGCCGCGAGAAAGAGGTTCAGCACTTCGAATTCGAAGTGCTGCGTAAGATTCAGCCGCTCCTGCAAGAGAACAAGCCCATTCGTGCTGCCGGTCTTTCTCACGAAGAAGAGAAAGCCATCCGTGGGTTTCAATTCCTCACAGCAAAGCCCATCATGTACCTACTCAACGTTGGTGAAAGCGAGCTGGCACGCGGCGACGAACTGGTCCGGCAGCTCAACGTGACGGGAATCACAGATCAGCCCCGCACAACTACAGCCTGGCTCGCCGGCGAGCTGGAAATGGAAATCGCTCAGCTCGAAGGCGAAGACCGCGCGGCATTCCTGCGCGATTACAAGATCGAACGCCCCGCTGCCGAGCGCATTATCGCCCTCAGCTATGAACTTCTCGGCTACATCTCTTTTCTCCCTGTGGGCCCCGTCGAAGTGCGCGCGTGGACGACCCCGGCCGGCACCCAGGCTCCCCAAGCTGCCGGCACCATCCACTCGGATTTTGAGCGCGGTTTCATTCGTGCAGAGGTCGTGCCCTACGACGAACTCATTCGTCAGGGGGGATCATTCGCCAATGCAAAAAAACACGGCCTGTGTCGGCTGGAAGGCAAGAACTACGTGGTGCACGATGGCGACGTGATTAACTTCCTTTTCAGTGTGTGATAAGGACCGTACGGACGGTAAAAGAGCATGGTTCGCGTGATTCGAATTCCACGTTGTCTCCCAGCAACGATAGGAGGCATTGCATTGTCCCTATTGCTGACAAGCTGCACGGCCGACCCACAGTCGGGTGAGAGGGAGTCGAGTAGAATGCCGACGGACACTCCCTCTGCTTTGGATCACACGTACCACGGTGAAGCAGTGAAAGCTCGTGCACGGGCGATCCGAACGCTCGAGGGTGTGGATGCCGCCCGCAAGGATCTTCAAAAAGAGGAACAATCGTTCGAGCGTCCAGCGGCTCCCTCACCGCGCGAAAACCCTTGAGCTCGAGGCGGATAATGAGCCCCTGACCATCCCTGTTCGGGATGCGGCGGCAACTGGGCGGGTTTACCAGGATGGCATGACCTGAGCAGATAAAATTCTGCTAGGGGTGTAACTGAATTTGAGCACTTGAAGGACGGCAGCGCGCGGACGGGAAACAATCGCATGAACATACTGGGTATATCAGCATTTTATCACGACTCGGCAGCAGCCCTTGTGCGAGATGGGCAGCTTGTGGCAGCAGCACAAGAGGAGCGTTTCACGCGCAAGAAACACGACGATGGATTCCCCATCCATGCCGTGCGCTATTGTCTACGCGAAGCGGGTATTGATGTCGGCCAGCTCGACTACGTGGTTTTTTACGATAAACCATTCACCAAGTTTGAACGTTTGCTCTTTACCTATCTCGATCAGTTCCCGCGTGGCATCGGCTCGTTCATTTATTCCATGCCCATTTGGATGCGCGATAAGCTTTGGATAAAATCCATTATCCGCCACGAATTGAGCTACAAGGGCGAGATTCTGTTTAACGACCATCATCTCTCGCACGCGGCAAGCGCTTTCCTTGTCTCCCCCTTTGAGGAGGCAGCCATCTTAACGGTGGATGGCGTAGGTGAGTGGAGCACGTCGACGTGGGGCGTCGGCCGTGGCTCCGAAATCGAACTTCTGTACGAAACGCGCTTCCCGCACTCCCTCGGTCTTTTTTACAGCGCCTATACCTATTACTTGGGTTTTAAGGTCAACAGCGCTGAGTACAAGGTCATGGGGCTGGCGCCTTATGGACAGCCGCGGTTTTACGACCGCGTGCGGGAAACCATCGAGTGGAAAGAAGACGGCAGCTTTAAGCTCAATCTGAAATACTTCGATTTCCTTCACGGGCTACGCATGACGAGTGACCGCTTCCACAAGTTATTTGGGGGCCCGCCGCGCCAGCCTGAGTCGCGCCTGACCCAGCGTGAATTCGATATTGCAGCAAGCGTCCAGAAGGTGACGGATGAGATCATGGTGACGTTGGCGCGCCACATCCGCGAGCAAACTGGCATGCGTTATCTTTGTATGGCAGGTGGCGTGGCGCTCAATTGCGTGGCAAACGCGAAAGTACTGGAAGAGGCGGGGTTTGAGGACGTGTGGGTGCAGCCGGCCGCAGGCGACGCAGGAGGAGCATTAGGCGCAGCTTTCTACCTGTGGAACGCAGTGTTGGGAAACCCCCGCACCTTTGAGATGCACCATGCCTACTGGGGTCCGGAATATTCGGAAGAGGAGTGTCGCCACTGCCTCGACACTCTTGGCGCTTGTTACCGACGGCTCGAGCCGCGTGAGCTCGTCCGGGAAGTGGCACAGCTTATCGCGCAAAATCAAGTGGTCGGTTGGTTCCAAGGCCGCATGGAATTTGGTCCCCGTGCCCTAGGTTCGCGAAGCATCCTTGCTGATGCACGCGACCCGAAGATGAAAGATACCCTCAACATGAAAATCAAGTTTCGAGAAGGGTTTCGTCCCTTTGCGCCTTCGGTGCTGCATGAACGCGCACCGGAGTTCTTCGAAATGAACGGGCTAAAGAAAAGCCCCTTCATGCTTTTCGTTGCCAACGTGCGACCAGACAAACGGGTGATTCCATCGGTGACCCATGTCGACGGAAGCGCGCGCCTGCAAACCGTCGAGCGAGATCTTAATCCGCTTTACCATGATCTCATTGCTGAGTTTGAGCGACAGACGGGAGTGCCCGTGATCATCAACACAAGTTTCAATGTCCGCGGCGAGCCCATCGTATGCACGCCAGCTGACGCTTACCGGTGCTTTATGCGGACAAATATGGATTACCTAGTAGTAGGGCCCTTCCTCTTAGATAAGCGCGATCAGCCACCGTGGCATGAAGAGGGCGACTGGCGCAAACTCTTCCCCCTTGACTAGGGGTGGGACATTTGTTCGACTCTGAACAAACCGAGTTGCTGTTTGTAAGCGCGAGAGGCAATGTTAAAAGCCAGCCGCTGGGCTTTGCAAAAAAAGAACTTAAAAAGGGCATAGCCGAGCGCGGCTGATGTTTTTCTTTAGGCATGAGCGCAAGCGAATGTGGTGGTGATGATGGGCCGAGCGCCCACAGCCGAGACTCCAAAATAGAAAGGAGGGATATGGCGGATGGCAGTAGTGACTGTTGATCAGAACGAACCTATCGACAAGGTACTAAAGCGTTTCAAAAAGGAATGCCAAAAAGCTGGTATCTTGTCGGAACTTCGCCGGCGTGAGCATTACGAGAAGCCGAGCGTTCGCCGCCGCCGTAAAATCGAGGCTGCGCGGCGCAAGGCGCGTCGGCGGGAAATGAAACTCCGCAAGAAACTCGAAGCCGCCGGATAAACGAAAATCTGCCGGTTTTGAACTGAAGGCAATGAAGTAATGTAAACTAGGGCAAAAGCGGGCGCCCCTCGTCAGAGGAGTGCCCGCTTTTCTCATATCGGGTAAAGGTTGTGAGCAATGCGCATTGCAGTCGTCGGTGCCTCGCGCAACCGGATGAAGTACGGCAATCGAGCAGTACGGGCTTACCTGCGGCAGGGCCACGAGGTGTTCCCTGTTAATCCAAGCGTTGACCAGGTTGAAGGCCTGCCGGCTTACCCTAGTGTTAACGACATCCCTGGGGGACGGTTGGATCGCGTCCTGCTATACGTGCCGCCCGAGATTGGCATCCGAGTCCTTGATGATATCGCTCAGAGAGAGGTCGGCGAGGTATGGGTGAATCCTGGCGCCGAAAGTGATGAGCTTTTTCGCAAAGCGAATGCCCTGGGATTGCGTGTCGTCTACGCCTGCGCAATCATTGACGTCGGCGAATCACCATTGGCATGACTTACTCATCTCAACGGCTATTATCTCTCGAGTCTCGTTTCTCTCACCCGGACTCAGTAAGGGAAATCTTCTTCGGCATGAATCGCGTGACAGGAGTGCGCCGTTTAAGCTTCCGCCGTTCCGACTCTTCCCATTAAAGCACGGCCGATGTTTTTGGGCAGAAGTAAAGGTTCGCCATAGTGAATCTGAGCGGGTTGTCATCTCGGTCATTACACCAAGCTGCATCCTTCCATGAAACGCCGCCTAAAATTATACTTACCAGACGCTCTGCCTTTGCGTGGGCTCGGTAAGAAGGTGTAAACACGTTCCCCGAAGCCCGTGACGCACTAAACCTTTGACATGCCGCACAAAACAGGCCGGCCATGAGAGCAAAGCTGAGATTTGCGGAGGTGGCACAAGATGAAAATTGCTGTTATCGGTGCTGGACGCATGGGCGCTGCATTGGGGCGGCTCTGGGCAAAAGCCGGACACGCTGTGGTTCTGTGCGACGTAAGGCCCATTGAGGAACTCGAAGCGCTAGCACGTGAGATTGGGCATGGCACGCGTGCCGCACATGCGCAGGAGGCGGTGGCGGACTCGGATGTTATTTTGTTAGCTGTGCCCTGGGCGAGCATTCGCGATGCTCTTGCCCGTTGCGGCTCCCTGGCCGGCAAGGTCGTCATTGACGTTATCAATCCCCACAAATCCGATTTCTCCGACCTCGAAATTGGTTTCACTACCAGTGCTTCCGAAGAAATCGCAAAGCTAGCCCCTGGAGCCAAAGTGTGTAAGGCGCTCAACACCCTTCCCTCGCCGGTTTTCAACCTTCCCGAGTGCAAAGTCAGCGGGATGAAAGTCAGTGGGTTTTATTGCGGCGACGATGAGCAAGCTAAGCAAATCGTCGCTCAGCTTGTGAGCGACGCCGGTTTTGATCCTGTGGACTGTGGCCCGCTTTCAAGTGCGCGCTACCTTGAAGCGGCGGGTATGCTGCTCATCCGCATCGTCGTTGCGCTTAAGGCCTCTCCAGAGCTTGCTCTCACGTTGGTTCGCCAGGATAAACCGTGCTGCTAAGCAAGGGGCCCGTCGGCCATGCGTGAGTACTGTCGACCTGACAATCATGAGGCGCTTACAGAGAAACCGGCTGTGGCCACTCGCCTTTATGGCCACGAAGCAGGAGACAACAGGGGCGACGTTAGGCCGACTGCAAGCCCAACTTAAGCAGGCTATCTCTATTGCTCTGTCACGAATGGCTAGTGTACCAGCCTGGCTCTTATACACATCTGACGCTGCC
>JANZZJ010000060.1 GCA_026419455.1 Candidatus Sumerlaeaceae bacterium
GGGTAGTGGTAGCGTCGTGCCATGCGTTTGAAATTTGTTGCGGCTTGGGCAACGGGGATTTCGTTGTTGAGGAGGGCAAGGATCGTCGCCCGGAAGTAATACCCCCCCACCCCATGAACCCCCTTCTCGTGCACAAAATCCTCAGCGTATGCCATGACTTCCCCGATCGTTCCATCGCGGGCAGATTCAGTATCGACAATCTTAGCAATCTCGCTGCACAGCTCCGGGCCCAGATCGTTGGCACAGTCGAGCCGCCAACCGGTGGCCCCCTGACGCAGCCAATACCGCAACACAGACTCCTCCCCAGTAATAAGAGCTTCTCGGACTTTGGGGTGGTTGAGATTTAGCTCTGGAAGCGTGCGATGTCCCTGCCAGCATTCGTAGTCGCGCGGATGTTCAATCCAGTTAAAAAATGATGTTTCCTCAGCCGTGCTGTCGCCTTGTGCGCGCTGAAACCAGGGATGCCGCCAGCCTACGTGGTTAAAAACGCCGTCAAGGATCAGTCCCACATCCCGCTCTCGGCATGTAAATGCCAACCTCTGGAATGCTTCGTTTCCTCCGAAAGATTGATCCACCGTGTAGTAGTCGGACACATCGTACTTATGATTGGAGGGCGCCTGAAAGATTGGAGTAAGATAAACCGCATCGCAGCCAATGCCGGTGATATGATCTAGGCGCTTGCACACGCCGGCAAGATGCCCTCCCGCGTGGGCTTTTGAAGGTGAGTCACTTTCGGCGAGCCGTGTGGGTTCGCCCTCTGGCCCAGCAAAACGGTCTACAAAAATTTCATATATGGCGACGCGGGGAGGATAGGCAAAAGCTGACATTAGACCAACCTTCCATAGCTTCTTAAGGCGTCGAGAATTGTTGTAAAATCCGCTGGCAATGGGGCCTCAAAACGCATCTCTACGTGACTGCGGGGGTGCACAAAGCTAATTTCACGCGCGTGAAGCATTTGCCGTGTTACTTGACTCAATGCATCAATCAGCGGCCGGTTCCTAGGGGGAACAAGCCGCAGTGCCTTGGTGAGTTCACCACCGTAGCAGGGATCTCCTAGAACAGGATGTCCCATGCTGGCCATGTGAACCCGAATCTGATGTGTGCGGCCGGTTTCGAGTTCGCACTCAACTAACGTGAAACCATGGAACCGCTCAAGGACCCGATAATGGGTTACTGCATGCCGTCCTCCCTGGCGCACGACAGCCATCTTAGTCCGGTTGGCGGGATGTCGAGCAATTGGCGCATTGATCACACCAAGGTTATCACGGGGCTCACGCAGAACAATGGCCCAGTAACGACGATGGATTTCCCTTCGCATGAGTGCTTCAGAAAGCCGGTTGTGGACAACATCATTCTTAGCAACGATCATAACCCCTGTAGTGTCTTTGTCTAATCTATGGAGGATCCCTGGGCGTTCGACGCCCCCTACCGTTGAAAGTCCCCCCAAGAGAGCTAAAAGTGCGTTTACCAATGTGCCATCAGGATTGCCGGCGCCAGGGTGAACGGGCAGCCCTGCCGGCTTGTTAATCACAAGCAAATCCTCGTCCTCATAGAGGATTTCCAGCGGTATCTGTTGAGGTACTGGGGTAGCAGGTTTTGGTGGCGGTATGGCCACTATAACCATAAGTCCCTTCTCAACCTTATCCTTGGCACGGGGAGAAAGAGATAGACTAGTCTTTACAGCGCCTTCTTCGATGAGGCTTTGGATACGGTTACGCGATAGCCACGGTAGTTTTCTTGTGAGGTAAACATCGAGCCGTTGCCCAGCGTCGGCCGCAGCCACCTCGAGTTTAATCTCTTGGTTTTGCAAGGTACATGTCCCGGATGAAATACCATTCATTCTTTCTTTTGACGTCACACGCTCATTTCTTGAATCTGGGCTTATTGCGACTTTGCAACATTTCTCAATCAGTCCAACGGACGCCCGTTGTTTTCGCTTTCTACCATGCGTTGTGGCAGAGATTTAAGTATAGACTCAGTTACCACTGCAGATCAAAAAGGCCTGACGTAACTGAATAAGCCATACCTCGGTTGTAGTTGCGCAATACTGAGACGCCGCTGCTCCTGATAAGTTCGTTTGCCCCGAATAAGCAACAGTTGCAAACGTTGGTGGGAATTCTCTGGTTCGAGTGTTGTATAAACATACCGCTTGGACTACTCGGAGTGATGGGCTGATGTAGCTCAGCTGGCAGAGCAGCTGATTCGTAATCAGCAGGTCGTCGGTTCGAATCCGACCATCAGCTCCACTTTTTTCTTAATGGCATCCATCACGCACGTTGCCTCTCATCGTCCGAAGCAGTGCATTTGGGAAGCGACCAGCATCTTCCGCACACAAAAGATGACCCTCGCACCAAAGTACAACTGGTACGCCCGGCAGGATTCGAACCTGCGACCTTTTGCTCCGGAGGCAAACGCTCTATCCGGGCTGAGCTACGGGCGCACCCCACTGATGCACAATTTCTTTACCACAAACAGATCCAGATTATTGACGCCGAACGTAAGCCGAGGCTCAGGACGCCTTCTTTTTTCCCGAAAGGAAGGAGTCTCTATTTGTTCCACCTCACCAAATACCCTCGCAGTAAAGGCAACGCGCGGTTACCCCCTGCCTTATCGTCCCAATGTCAGCAACAAGCCTGTCAACGCCTGCCCGGGCGATAACCAAAATGGCGACTGTGCGATCCACTGCCCACCACCGGGCAACCCTTGATCGTAATAGAGTAGCTGGTGCATTCCCGGCATTACGTGGCCGAATGTGAATTCGCCATTCGGTCCAGTCTTCATCTTGCGGACTAATGAGTAATAAACCGATCGCGGGACAGCGAAGTTTCCAAAAATAGGCATGAGCTGTACGTCGACGTTTGCGGCGTTGGCACCCACAGCGTCCACAACCCTCCCACCCACATAACCAGTGGGTAGCTCTACTTGGAGCTGGTTTTGGCCACGCTGGAGATAGACTGTCTCCCACAATGAATAATTTGACAGCGGACCGTAGCCAGTCGCCCACAGGAAGTATTGGCCCGGCGGAACGCTCGCAATACGAAACTGCTGGTTTCGCCCAAGGTAGCCGTCGTAGCGGATGTCTTCTATGACGTTAGAAAACTCGTCGAAGGGGTGGAGATGAAAGCTTCCACTACGAGCTGGTCCCAGGCTCGAATTCAATGTGCCGACAAGATCCGCGCTTGTTTCTAGCTGGAAGTTCTCCTCCCGCGTGTCACCTGCGACTATGTCCACCGGCCTGAACACATAAACTCTTCGGCCCCCCGTGTTTCCCTCTACGACAAGGGGCCAGCGACCAGGGCGAACACCCATGAGCAAGTAATTGCCAAAAGAATTTGTGCGTGTTTCCTTGGCCGGATATACCCCACTGACGCGCACTTTTGCCCAATTGACTCCGTATCCGCTTTCGTCGAGTACGACTCCTTGCACACTGCCCCCGGCTTCGAGATAGATTTTTCCCAAGTCCGTTGTCCCACGCTGCCGTACCGTCACTTGGTCAATGCGTGCCGATAGGTAACTGGGATGCTCGAGCTCTAGCACGTAGGTGCCTGCGGCGGCTGTCCCCACGCGGAAGTAGCCAGAATAGTCGGTACGAGTGCTTATGGCCGTTCGCCGTGCCTCCTGCTCCGTCTTCTGCGGGTCTGTTAAACGCACTGTTACGTCGTTGATCGGGCGGTCGGTCTCGGACGAGTAGACATATCCGGTCACTCCTCCAGCGGTTTTCAGGCGTATTCTTGGAATAACGGTTCGCCGCGATGGCCCAATGACAAGATTGTCGTTCTGATAAATTTCGTAACCCTCGGCAAGTAGCGTCAGGCTATATATCCCCCGCGGGATATTCAGGATACGGAAAAAACCCCGTGCGGAAGTAAATTCGCGGTCAAAGTCAAAATAGAATTCTTGCTGGGGTTGCGTATCGCGGCGAGACCGCAACTGCAGCCGAAAGCGGTCAACAGGTTTCTTGTCCTCTCCCTCAACGGTACCAACCGCGCTGTTATTAACGTCGCATTCTATCTCCAGGTTGGCCGTTCCTGATTTGACGTCGAGTTTAAAAAATTCATACTGTTGCTCTCCGTCTGGTGTTTTGAGAGGGAAGTTCGCCCGAATGTCGAAGAGGCCCCGTCCCAGATTGCGAAGGACAAAATTCCCCATTTTGTCAGTCAAAGTTTCATCGCGGCCTGGAACGTATCTGTGTGGTACCGCGCGAACGCGTGCATTCGCAATTGGCTTGCCCTCTAAGGTAATGAGGCGACCTGTAATCTGCAAACCCGGTGTTAGGGCGAAGTCTATACCGCTTTTGAATTCGCCCTCGTCCAGCCTGAGACTCCGGTATCCATCAACAAAACCCCCTTTCGAGGCCCGCATGCGCGCTCGTCCCGGTGGACAATTCCCAATGAGGTAAGAGCCGTCCGACGCCGTTTGTACCACCTGAGGCTTGTACGAAGGATCCATGGGAAACTCTTCGCTCGTAAACTCCACGCGAGCATCGGGAATTGGGAATTTCCGATCATCGGTCACTTTTCCCGTTACGCGTGCCCCAGGAGTGAGGACAATTTGTGTACTCGCGTAGGGTTTCGAAGCTGTCAGGTCTATAAGTTTACTGCGTCCGCGTGCATACCCCGTTTTATCAGCACTGGCAAACATTTGCAGATGTTCGCCAACGTCAATCCCAGTGATGCGAAAGTATCCGCTCGAGTCGGTTTTAGATTTTAAACCGTTGACATCGAGGCGGCGAGGTGTCGTTGCCGACAGGAAAAGCTGAACTTCTGCTCCGCTAACGCC
>JANZZJ010000113.1 GCA_026419455.1 Candidatus Sumerlaeaceae bacterium
GGACGCGGGCGAAGTGTGTTACGCATGACGATATCCTCTTGGCATGGGAAAGAGTATGCGGAAAGTGCTATTTTGTTCGTATGAGGGCCCATGCCTCCTTACCCGCCCAGATTCTCTTGGGTGCGAGTGTGCGGCGAGAGCTGACGAGCTGAGTGGGTTTTCGTCTCGGGAGCGTTGCGAACCTGAACGCTTCTCGCGGAAATGCTAAGCGCGTGGTCGTCACTCTGACGTGAGAAACGCGTGCTGCAACGGTGGCCACTACGTATGATTCCACTACACAGGGGGGCGAAGCGCTGATGGTCAGGCCAGCAGGCGCAAAGTGGGGCGAATTTTAAAAAGAAGATGGAGCGGGAAACGAGACTCGAACTCGCGACCCCCACCTTGGCAAGGTGGTGCTCTACCAACTGAGCTATTCCCGCTCACCTGTTGCCACAGCCACCCGCTATGGCTTTCGTCGCCATTTTACCTTTCCCCCAAAATCTTATTCGTGATTTCCCAGAGCAGCTTACAAAGGCAGCCACATCATGGGCAAACATTGGGGGGTGCGTTTCCCTGGCGCACGCGGGTTGATGAAAACCATTGGCGAACCATCTGTGCAGAGACTGCCATGAGGCGGGGCTGTAAGAAACTAGGCACTCTAGGGCATTCATCAAAGGTCCGCAATGCAGGACTCCGCACCGTCGGGGGGGTCGGCAAGCTCTGATGAAAACTGCAACGGAGCGTCTTTTGGTTTTTCCAACTCTCGATCCTCCATGACGCCCGCGTGCGGTGGAAACTCGAGCTTCTGCGCCAATTCGATTAGTTGCGCGAGGAGTGGCTGGAACGTCTCTTCGTCTGGTGCGGGTTGCACGTCGCCAGCAAGTTTTGGCGTGTCGGCTAGCGCACGCTCCAGGGCAAAAAGCCGATGTCCAACCGTCACGAGTTCTTTTAGGTAATCAAGCCGTTCGTCAACGCTGCACTCACTCGCGACCAGGTTTCTGCTTGTGCTAAGCAATGCGGTAGAAAGTTCATCGCACAAAGTAATCCAGCGGTCGAGCCGCGAGAAACATTGGCCGTCTTTGCTTAGAGAAAGTTCTTCTTTTGGGGAATCTTGGAACGGATGCGGAACGTTCATGGCACCGGATCATGCCATTAATCCACGGTGGTTGCACTTCCCTTGGTGCCCCTACAAACCTCTAATCGCGAGCAAGGTAGTCTAAATAACCGGCTCCTCATAGGAGCGACGCTTCAAGAATCGGCCGTACCCAGGTTTGCCCACGAATTCGCCATTGCGGACAATGATGCGGCCGCGCAGCAAGACTGTCTCGGGAATACCCTGCACGCGCATTCCTTCGTATGTGTTGTAGTCCACGCGCATGTGGTGGGTTCGCGGATTGCTGACGCTAATTGTTTCCTCGCGCTCTGGATTAAAGATAACCACATCTGCGTCACTTCCCACCGCAATGGTTCCCTTCTTGGGAAACAGACCAAAAATCTTAGCGGCATTTGTTGATGTCACCTGCACAAAGCGATTGAGACTCAGAGCGCCGCTACGCACCCCTGCGTGGAAAAGCAATGCCATGCGGTTTTCGATTCCGGGCGCGCCATTGGGGATTTTCGTGAAGTTTTCCAGTCCTCGTTCTTTGTCGCACATCATAAAAGGGCAGTGATCCGTGCCGACAGTTTGAATGTCACCCATGCGGAGCGCCTTCCATAGCTCAGTCTGGTCGTGCTTGCTGCGTAGAGGCGGCGTCATCACCCATTTGGCCCCCTCAAATCCCGGTTTTTCGTACGCGGTGTGGTCCAATAAGAGATATTGTGGACACGTTTCGCCAAAAACCAGCTGACCGCGATCACGGGCGGCGCGCAATGGCTCCAGTGCTGCCGCGCACGAGATGTGCACGACGTAGAGCACAGCTCTAGCGACTTGTGCGATGGCAACGCAGCGGTGAACGGCTTCAGCTTCCATAATGGCCGGGCGAGTCAATGCATGCCAGCGCGGATCGCGGTGGCCCTCCGCGCAAGCCTGCCGCACGATCTCGTCAATGACGATGCCGTTTTCGGCATGCATCATGACAACAGCGCCCAATTCCCCCGCATTTCTCATCACGCGGTACAGAGTGCCATCGTCCACGTACAGGCGATCGGGATAGGCGGTGAAAAGCTTAAAACTAGGGATGCCTTCTTCGACCACTTTTCTCAATTCTGTTTCTCGTTCCGGCGGCATGTCGCACACTATCATGTGGAAAGCGTAGTCCACGCAGGCCTTTTGCCGGGCTTTTTCATGCCAGAGCTCAAGGGCCTCAAACAATGAACGGCCCCGTTCCTGAGTGGGAAAATCCATTACCGTGGTCGTTCCACCGCAAGCGGCCGCGCGCGTGCCGCTCTCATAATCATCGCTCGATACCACAGCTCCCACGGGAAGATCTAGATGCACGTGTGGATCCACGCCCCCTGGGAAAACAAGCTTTCCACGTGCCTCGATGATCTCGTCGGCTTCGATCTCTAGGTGTTCTCCGATTTGAGTGATGGTTTCATTCTCAATGAAAAGGTCAGCAACGTAATCATCCGCTGCCGTCACGATCCGTCCTTGGCGTATGAGCACCGACATGCTCGCCGTCTCCTCGCAGTTAATTCGTGAGACACGCTCTTAGGCTTAAACTATTACCGGGTGCCAGCAAGTGGATTCCGCGCGAGGGCTTTTCGTTACGGCAAGGCGCGTCAGGCAGCCGTCTATGAAGAAGACCTTAGCTCACCTTCGAAGTGCATGTCTTGACCGCAGAATGCTTGCGGCTTTAGTGCGAACCTGAGATTTGTGGTGGTTACCCACGTGCACAAAACATTCCCCTATTCGGTAGTAATGGCAGTGAACATGATGAAAGGTTGACATAGATGCGAGTTACTCTTTTCGGTGCGGCGCGCGCAGTTACGGGCTCGGCGTATTACGTTGAAACTAAGTCAGCGAAGGTCCTAGTGGACTTTGGCATGTTGCAGGGGCACGACGCTCACGACGGCGCCAATATTGTGCCGCCAGAGCTCGACCTGGCCTCTCTTGACGCCGTGGTTCTCACGCACGGACACTTGGACCATTGCGGTAGGTTGCCTTTACTGACCAAAGCAGGCTATCGTGGTCCCATCTATGCCACGCCGGCAACGGTCGAGCTGACATCGCTTGTTCTCCATGATGCAGCAAAGGTTCAAGCCCAGGATCTCGCGCGGATCAACCGACGTCGTGAGCGTGCAGGACTCGAGCTTCTTGATGTCCTTTATACGCCCGACGACGTGGAGGAAACCTTAGCGCAGTTTCGTTGCGCCGAATACAACAGGCCGACTCCGGTTGCTGACGGCATCAGTGCGCGCTGGGTGGAGGCCGGACACATCTTGGGCTCCGCAAGCATCGAGCTTACGCTCGAGCAAGACGGTCGGCGGCATGTGGCTATTTTCTCTGGCGACATCGGCCACCTGGGGGCTCCAGTAATCCGAGACCCCGAGCGCTTCTGCGGCGCGGACTCTATCTTCATGGAATCAACTTATGGTGATCGTGATCATCGCTCTCTTGCGGAGACTCTCGAGGAGACCAGGGTCGTCGTGAACACGGCCCTCAAGCGGCGCGGCAAGATTCTTGTTCCGGCATTCGCGATTGGCAGAAGCCAACAGCTTATTTATCACCTTTCCGCGCTTTTCCGCAGTGGTGCCATCCCGCATTTTCCAATCTATCTCGACAGTCCGATGGCACAGGAAGCGACGCGCTTGTACTTGCGCCACACGGAACTCTTTGATGAAGAAACGATGGAGCTGTACCGCAGCGGGCAGCTCGAGCGCGACTTTTCTGCAGTGAAATTTTGTCACAGCGCGGAAGAGTCCATGGCGCTCAACAATTTGCAAGGACCGCTCATGATTATGGCGGGTTCGGGAATGTGCACGGGCGGGCGAATTCTTCACCATTTACGCCATAACCTTTGGCGTGCGGAAACCCATGTTCTCATCGTCGGTTATCAGGCGCATGGCACGCTCGGTCGCCAGCTCGTGGAAGGGAAAAAGAAAGTCCATATCTTCGGCGAAGAAATTGTGGTTCGGGCCACCATCCACACCCTCAATGGTTTTAGTGCGCATGCGGGGCAGAGCGAACTCCTCGAATGGCTGAGTTGTGCAGCGCCGCTGAAGCCACGCATCTACCTCACACACGGCGAACCTCAGGCTCAGCAAACGTTGGCGGAAAAGATTCAAGAGCGCTACGGACTTACTGCCCAAATGCCCGAATTCGGAGTGCCTGTTGAGCTTTAGGGCCAGTCCTCTGTGGTTTTGCGAAGCGGCAGGAGCGCAAAATAAGTCAAGCGCATCGAATTTCTCAGCTTAGGGCGTTTAGACGTAACGCAGAGATATTTCACGAAAAGGAAACACGATTTTGACCTCTAAACACCACTCCCATGATGAGCAGCCCGAGGACATGCACTTCGGCTGCTGTGGCGGTCAGGACGACGGCTGCTGCGAAAATGACCATACCGACGACGTCCCCTATTCAGTTCGAGCACGCCAGCTTGAAATTCTTGAGCGTGTACTCAACCGCATGGTCCGCCAAGGTAAGTTTGCCGATGCTGAAGAAGGTTCGCGTTATTTTGAGTCCCTACTAGCTGAAAAAGGGCCTGACGGAGTCTTTAGCCAACTGGAACTTACTCCGGAAGAAGAATCACTTCTACTGGTGGCCGAAGTTGGGAATGCCGAAACGGATGAACAGGCGGAGTCGCTTCTTCGCCGTGCACTCGAAATAGATCCTCGCAATCTCGACGCTCAGGTGCTCCTCATTGGTGCCGAGAGTCCGCAGGAAGAAGTGAAGCGGTTGCGCACGATTGTGCGTGAAGCCGAGGCATATCTTGGCGACAGCTACTTTGCGGCAAAGCGCGGCCAATTCTACACCGATCCAGAGACACGGCCTTATCTGCGTGCCCGACAAGCGCTCATGGTTGCGTTGGGTGCTGCAAAAGATTTCGACGGCGCAGTTTCTGAAGCAGAAGGGCTCCTCGACCTTTGTCCGCTCGACCATCTCGGCGTGCGCGACTACCTTGCCGGTTATTACCTAGCCGCGGATCAAACAGATAAAGCGCTCAATCTCATGAACGAGCGCTACGGTGCGGATGACGGCGCCGTGTTCCAATACGGAAGAATGATTGCTTATCACCGGCTCGGCAATGAGGACGAAGCGCTCGACGCCCTTGACAGTGCCTTCGAAGCCAATCCTTACGTCATTCCCATTCTTCTGGGTGTGCTCAATGCTGAAGAGATAGCGGAAGACATGAATCCGGGCACGCCAGGTCAGGCGCTTTACGTGATTGGCACGCTTTACGATGCCATGCTGCGAAATGAGCCAGCAATGGAATGGGCTGCCACCCAATGGGTCGAGCGCATGCGCGCTCAGCATCAGGAAGAAGAGACAGAGGACGACGAAGAGCAGCGGTAAGGGCGCGACCTCAGTGGGTGTGCCAACCGGGGCTTTGTGAGCACACCAGAACCTGACTTTGTCTTATCTTAAAATTTTGCCGCGCTAGCTGCGATGCACCTCATTCCAAAGCTGGCGCGGCATGTTTCTTTTGGGTTAGCAAGAGTAGACGTAGGCGCTTCCTGGAGCGTGGCCTTAAGCTTTGTCAACGGACAACGTGCGACGTGGCGTGTCCAAGGGGAGAGCTCGCCTGGCGGCTCAGGAATGGCATTGTAGCCCGGCGCATTGCGATGCTCAACGTAAAGGCGACGTGGTAACGCTGTCTTTTAGGCCGGGCGAGTTGCCATTTTGTGTTATTGACCGCAAGGTCGTCGTTGTTTCGACGTCGGGCGCTGCATAAACCTCGACGAGAGGGCCAGCCAGGCGCCATGGTTGCGGAGTGAAGCGTGCCAGCAGCGGCAAACTGCGGATTTGACGCAGAAATGTCACCATACCGGCGGCTTCAGGGTGGTCTTGTTCCAAGTAGAGGAGAGTCGCCTCAGGCACGATGACGGCCGCGTATTTACCAGCGTAGTCCGCAAGCGAGAGCGAAAAAGGCTGAGCAAGGAATTCGCGGGTGCCGCCGGGTTTTCGGCGGAAGTGCCATTTGACGTCCAAAAATTCTGCATCGAACTGTGGGCGCGTATCGCCTGAAGCGTAGAATTTTGCCCGCTCAAAATAAGCTCCCTCGCGTCCTATTGCCCGTGATTTTTCACACAAGCGCTCGTACGTCCACGCCGTAAAGGCGACCGCTGGATGGTAGCGATAGTAAAAAGGTGCCACGATAAGCAAAGGCTTTGCAGTAAGCGAGGGATCTTGGGTTGCGGCTTTTTCAAGCCAACGGCCCGCCGCAATGCGGGTGTCGCCACCTAAATACTCCGCACTGCGTTTCGTCACCCGATAGACATTCTGTGCCAGTCCGAGAGCAAGAAATGCCACGACGCCTAACCGGATGATTCTTGCGCTGCTCGATCCGGCGCGGGCGGTCATCTCATGGCCAAGCATCCATGCCACGATGGGTGTGGTAACAATCGCGTACTGATAATCGAGGTGGCCGGCCACGATGAGGGTTGCGATATAGAGTCCTAGAGGAACGAGCACGAGATAACGGAGGCCACGTGCGCGTTCGATGAACAAACCCGCAGCGAGAAGAACGCTTACCCAGGCGAGACCAAACTCTGCCTCCCATATACGGACGAAGAAGCGCCAGCCATATTTGTCGGCATAGTGGAGCGAGGCCAGCCCATGTCCAACTTCGCTTACAATATCGGATGCCAGCGTGGACTTGAAGAATCGCCCAGGGGCAAGCACCACTGCAGGTGTGCCGATGATGAACCCCACAGCGATAGCACCCACCAACCACGTCAGCATGTAAGAAAACGATCGGTCTTTGTCGCGTCCCAGATCGTGCCGGACGAGAGAGAGTCCTACCACAGGAAAGAGGGGAGCAAAAAAGCAATTGTACTTCGTTGAGACAGCAAGCCCCCCGGCGATGCCCGCAGCGGTGAGCCATCGCTTTACGTCGCGCCAAAGTTCGCGGCGTTTTGCGGCAAGCATTTCGAGAGTAGCGACAAACGATGCAAAGGTCCAAAACTGCGCGAGCGCATCTTCCTTGGCGATGTGGCTATATTTCACGGAACTTGAAGCAAGGGCTGCCAGCCCCATGGCCAGCAACTGGGCGCCCAGCCCATGCCGTCGCAGGCTCCACAACAGTAGACTTAGTGTGGCGATAGCAAAACCTGCGGTGACGAATCGCGCACTTGCATAAAAAAGAAAGGGACGAAGGAAAAAGCGGCGCTCGAAGTCCTCAGGGGTGGTGCCCAAAAAAAGGTGTTCAACCGCGTACTGGCTGCCGTAGGCCAACGCCAGCACCTCTGCGTAGTGGGTGGGCTTGTTCGCATGAATTGGAAGAAGGTCCCCCCTGGCAAACTTAATGGCGCGTGAAATCGAGTCCACCTCGTCTGACGAAAACAACCCGCCTACTGGTGCATCGTAACCGATCGGAACGATGCGTGCAAGAGTCGCAAGAAAAAGTAGCGCGAGAAGAGCGCGCTGAAGGCGTGTCACCACTGCACGTGTCACTCGTCAAAGAGCTCCCAAATAATGTTCGAAGTTGAGAGTTCGGGAGCCAAGCGCTCGTCGTTCAAAGCACCGATGAACTTCGGTATTCGATCGCCAGAAGCGCCTATGGCCACTCGACGTTTTTCATTTCCTCGTCCGTGAATCCCGATTCGCACGACCGATGGCGGAAAGTGCTGGATGAATTTTCTTCCCCATTCGACGAAGGCAACCGCCCCATCGGGGAGTTCTTCGAACCCGATTTCTCTTAATTCGTCGTACGAATCCAGTCGGTAAATATCATAATGAATTATCAAATCTATTCCATGACGTGGTTCCGGCAATGCATAAAGTTTTTGCAGTACAAAAGTGGGGCTGGTGACGTGATGGGGATATCCCAAAGCTTTAGCAACCTCGCGGACAAGATACGTTTTGCCAGCACCAAGCGAGCCTTCGAGCGACACAATGTCGCGAGCATGCAAGGCCTTGGCGAGGGCACGCCCAAGGGCCTGCATCTGTTCTTCGTCCACGTTAACCAGTGATATTGTCGTGCAAGTATCCTTCATACCGCATTAAGGTGCCCGTAATGCTGGAGAGGTCACAAGAATTTTCGCACGGTTGGCCAAAATAGCAAGACGCGCGCAAAACGTTGTCTTCCCACGGTGCTATTTTGTTTGCTCCGCCACGCGTTTCATCCCAGTGTAACGCGGCGTATGAGAATTGCTCTGAATGCCATGCAGGTTCGTGCTGCGAAAAGTGGAGTTGGGCAGTACATTCACGGGCTTGTCGAGGCCCTCTTGCCCGAAGCGCCGACGGACCGTTTCGTTCTCTATTGCTCGCCGCAAAATGTGCGGAACTACCGCTTCCAGGCGCCCAACTATGAAGCGCGTGTGTGGGGGCTACCCGAGAAAGCTCGAACGCTGCGCCTTCTTTACGAATATAGCTTTTTACCAAGCGAGCTTGCCCGGTGCGGTTACGACCTCTTTCACGGGCTCTCGAATTTTTTGCCACCGCGCAAAGTCACCCGCTATGTGGTGAGTATCCATGATCTCGCCTACTACGTTCATCCTGAGCGCTGCCCATGGCTCCGGCGCCAATACTGGTACGCGATGACGCGGCGCACGGTCGAGGTGGCAGACGCCATTATCACGGGGAGTCAAGCGAGCCGACGTGACATCGAACACTTCTTTCCGGCTACGCGGGGACGAATTCGCGTCATACCGGATGCTGCCCATCACCGATTCCGCAAACTTGAAGTGCCGCGCGAACAGACACATCTGCCAGCGCTGGGCATTGACTTTCCGTATATCCTGTTTGTGGGGACGCTTGAACCAGGCAAAAATGTCGAACGAGTCATTCGTGCGTTCGATGCAATCGCCGACCGCTTCCCCCGCCATCACCTAGTCGTTGCAGGCGACCGCGGGTGGCTTTACCAGGGGATTTATGAAGCTGCGGCGCAAGCTCGGGCCGCTTCGCGGATCCACTTGATTGGCCATCAGGTCGATGAGGTTGTCGTCGAGCTCATGAATTTTTGCGAACTCTTTGTTTTTCCCTCGCTCTACGAGGGTTTTGGACTCCCACCGTTGGAAGCGATGGCATGCGGGGCTCCCGTAATAACCTCCAAAGTCAGTTCTCTGCCTGAAGTGGTGGGCGATGCAGCGTTACTCGTGGATCCGCTAGAAACGGAAGAGATCGCGGCTGCCATGGAGCGAGTTCTCAGCGATGAGCTTTTGCGGCGGCAAATGTGTGAAAAAGGTCTTGAACGTAGCCGGCAGTTTTCTTGGAAGAATTGCGCAAGAGAAACTTTAAGAGTGTACCAAACCGTACTGGGAATAAGCTGAATGACCGACAGTTCTACGAAAAGGCGTATCCGCATTGGCATTGACGTCGGCGGAACTTTCACTCACGCCGTTGCTATTGACGCAGCGACACTCGAAATCGTTGCTCAGGTCAAGGTGCCTACCACCCATCGCCACGAGCGCGGTGTGGCTGCGGGCATCGTCCAATCACTTTTTGAACTCCTTCGCGTTGGGAATATTTCCTCGGATGAAATCGTTCTCATTGCGCACTCGACGACGCAAGCCACGAACGCATTGCTCGAAGGCGATGTGGCGCCCGTGGGAATCGTTGGCATGGCCAGTGGACTAGGGCGCCGCCGGGCACGCAGTCAAACGCGCCTGGGCGACATCGAGCTCGCCCCCCAACGTTTTCTGCGCACCTACCACACTTTTATAGATACCACAAATGGCCTGACTGAAGAACAGGTGGCGAAAGCTGTGGATGAGCTTCTTGCCCAAGGGGCAAAGGTCATTGTGGCAAGTGCTGCTTTCAGTGTCGAGGATCCCACCTGCGAAGATATGGTGGTGGAGCATTGCCGGAAACGTGGGATCCTCGTCACGGCGGCGTATCACATTTCCCAGCTCTACGGTCTGCGCGCGCGCACACGGACGGCGGTCATTAATGCTTCCATGCTTCCCAAAATGCTTGAGACCGCAGATATGACTGAGGCGAGCGTACGCGAAGCCGGCATTCAGGCTCCGCTTATGATCATGCGCAGCGATGGCGGCATAATGGACATCAACGAAATGCGCCGCCGGCCCATTCTCACGATGCTGAGCGGCCCCGCCGCTGGCGTTGCAGCGGCGCTCATGTACGTGCGTATTAGCGACGGCATCTTTTTGGAAGTCGGAGGTACTTCCACCGACATAAGCGCCATTCGCAACGGCAAGTCGCTCGTCAAAAGCGCTGTGGTGGGCGGCCACCGGCTTTACCTTCGCACACTTGATGTGCGCACACTCGGCGTCGCCGGGGGCAGTCTTCCCCGTGTGCAAGGACACAATATTGTGGATGTCGGTCCTCGCAGCGCCCATATTGCCGGCGTTGGCTACGCAGCGTTTGAAAAACACATTGGGGGCGAAATCACCGTAGAACATTTTCAACCACTCGACAGCGACCCCTCTGACTACGTGCGAATGCGCACTGACGATGACACGGTCTTTTCTGTAACCCCAACGTGCATCTCGAACTTCATGGGGCTGGTGCCTGAGGACAATTGCGCTCGCGGCAACATGGAAAATATCAAAGCGGCTATCGCAGCACTCTGCCGATTTACTCGCCGCGACGCCAGTTCACTCGTCGAGGAGTACATGACCAAAGCCACGAGCAAAGTGCGGCAAGTGGTGGAGGAAATGATAGAGG
>JANZZJ010000152.1 GCA_026419455.1 Candidatus Sumerlaeaceae bacterium
GTTTTGGTCACTTCGAGGAGCGACCCGCTCACATTCCTGTCGCCCAACGAACTGGGGAGTGTGCCGTAGAACTTTGCCTTCCTGCACCGCCGTCGGTACAAGACTGGCGGCCGGAACGTGGTTACACGGAGCGACTAGCACGCGCAATTTATGAAGCTTGGGAAAGCTGCTGGAAATCACGGACAGGCGATGCACTGCGAACTCGACGACAGCGCGTGTTTGGTGCATCGCCCACCGAACCACCTCGACAAAGTGTCGCTCCCCCAGAGGGGGTGACAACGGAAGTTGCTAGGCTAGCACGGCAGCTGTGGCCATTCCCCGATCCGCCCGGCGATGTGGCTCAAGCGGAATACGTGCTCAACGCCTATCGTCGCCTTCTCACCGACACTACTTTTTTCTATCTGCGAACACAGATTTCTCGTGCAGGAAACGGCTGGCGTCTCGACATCCGCACAAATGCCCGTGAAATAGGTGAGTGCGCCGCTGGCATTCTCCGCACCCTCGGGTGCACACCTCTCGATCTTAACTTGTTAATTCTCCCCAATCGCGACTCTCTAGGAAACCAACTGTTTGGCGTCACGCTCCAGACGGCCGCATTGACCTGGGGGGAGCCGCAAGAAGGGAAGGACGTCCAAACCCAGCTGTTGCCTTGTGAGCCAGTTTGGCTGCTGGATTGCACAACCGACAAACTCTTCTACCTCGTTCACGGCAGCGATGGCTACGTGGGTTGGGTACGAGCCGACGCTATCGCGCCGCTGAGCGAAGTTCATTTAAATGCCCTCCTCAGTGCGCGAGCCGCCATGCTTGTGGCCCCTTGGACTGATGGACTGCGCGCCTTGTCGCCCGGCACACGGTTACCCCTGAGCAATCGCCAACAACCCCCGACTGCGAGCGATCAGTCCCTCAGCAAGGAGATTGCAGTTACTTTTCCCCGCAGACAGGCGACGGGCGTCGAATTTGAACCGCTGACCATCCCTCGCGCCTTACTCAACCTTGTCCCCGAGCTGCGACAAGGGCAAACTGCAGTGGAAGCTGCTCTCACCCTTTACGGGACACCCTATGTGTTTGGAGGCCGTTCCGCCAACGGTCTCGACTGTTCCGGTTTGGTGGGGGCATCTTATGAGGCGGCCGGACTGCGCCTTCCACGCGATGCCAGGCAAATGGTGATCGTGGGTCGTTTAGTCGCTACCCGCTGGCACCGCAAAACACTGCTTCCCGGCGACATTTTGTTTTTCATCGATAAAACAGGAAAAGTCATCCATACTGGCTTATCGCTGGGCGCCGAGCGGTTTATCCATTCGAGTCCGCCTTGTGTGCAAGTAAACAGTTTCTCGCCAGATGATCCCCTGTATTCGAAGACGTGGACAGAAGCGTTTATCTTTGCACGCCGCCCCCTGGACTGATTTTGATCACAGCATCGCGCAAACGGCCTGACAAAGAAATGAAATCGGTGAGTAAACGCCATCGAGACTTCTTAAGTGAAAGGCACGTAAAGCGGACAGGCGAGCGTTGACCAATGATCCCCATCACGGTTTTTCAGTTTTCTGCCAGCCAGCTGGTGGCGGCTACGCTCGATGAAGTGTGGAGATTCTTTTCCTCACCTGGCAATCTAGCTACCCTCACTCCGCCTGAGATGGGGTTTGAAATACTTTCACCCATCCCAAGGGAAATGCAGCCCGGCCTCATTATCCGCTACCGTGTAAAGCCTTTGTGGGGTATTCCCGTTCAGTGGGTCACAGAGATCACTCATGTCGAACCCTTGCGTTTTTTCGTAGATGAACAGAGATTTGGACCATACCGATTTTGGCATCATCTCCACACGTTCGAACCGCAAGGCAACGGCGTGCTCGTAAGTGATCTCGTGCACTACGCAGTGGCAGTCCCCCCATCGATAAACTCGTTAACCATTTCTTGATTCGGCCTCGGCTTGCGGAAATTTTCTCGTACCGACGCAGAAGGATCGAAGAAATATTTGCCTCCTGAGCAAACGTTTTGCGGTTAGCAAACGCGAGCAACCTACGCGGTTTTAGACAAAGGCACACATCGGATAATACGGTCTATTCCCGCGTAGTCCGGTTGCACTGCTTCGATCTCCCAACCACACTGTCGGGCTGCTTCCCGCACGCGTGCCGTCATGCCAAAACCAATTTCCATCGCGAGAAATCCCCCCTCGTGACAGACAAAATGCCGCCCCTCGGCCAACAGCCACTCAATCCATCGCATCCCGTCAACCCCAGCATACAAGGCTAGTGGCGGCTCATAGCGACAAACATCGGGCGGCAATGATGTGGCCTCGCTCTCGGCAATGTAAGGTGGATTGCTCACTAGAGCGTGAAACGTTCCTTCTATGCCCGAGAAGTCTGGTTGGACACGGATGTCAACGCGTCCGGCCACATTATAGCGCTCGGCGTTCCGACGTGCCACACTAGCTGCTTCAGAAGAAATTTCCGTTGCCACGACGGTGAGATCTTCGCGTAGCAACGCCAGGGTCACCGCAATTGCCCCCGAGCCAACACCAAATTCCAGAACACGCACACTTTCTTCCGGAAACCTTTCCAAAAGTTGCTCGGCCACGTGCTCAACGAGCAGCTCCGTCTCGGGACGGGGAATCAGGACGGCCGGGGTGACCTCGAAATCGCGCCCATAAAACTCCTTCTTGCCGGTGATGTAGGCAACAGGCTCGTGTGCCGCCCGGCGACGCACTAATTCCCGCGCGCGCACAAGTTCTTCCTCATTCAGCGGACGATCGCGGTCCAGGTAGAGCTCAAGCCGACTCATGCCGAGTGCGTGACCAATGAGGAGCTCGGCATCCAACCGCGCCGTTTCAATCCCCTTCGACATAAGGTACTGCGTTGTGCGTGCCACCACTTCCGCAACTGTTAAGCGTTCAACCATAACGAGTTCCCATGTGAAATCAGGCGCAGACCACAAGGCAAGCGGGGAATCCCGCCAGACGCATTCGCCCCCGGGCAAACGTTCAACGAGTTAACACAAATAAAAGAGATCAAAAATAGTACTCTTTGGGTCAGATGACGCTTTCAGAGGAACAACGCCAACGCTATCTGCGTCATATTCTGTTGCCCGAAATAGGCACAGAAGGCCAGGAAACGCTTCTCGCCGCGAAAGTGCTCATTGTGGGAGCCGGCGGATTGGGCTCTCCTGCTGCACTCTATCTGGCGGCCGCGGGGGTTGGCACTTTAGGCATTGTTGATGCCGACGTAGTGGATGCATCCAATCTCCAGCGCCAGGTCCTCCATTCGACGGCTGAGGTTGGCCGCTTAAAAGTGGATAGCGCACGCAGACGTCTAAAAGCGCTGAATCCCGACATCGAGATTATCACGCACCCCGTGCGCCTGACCTCAGCAAATGCGCTTGAAATCATTCGCCTTTACGACGTCGTCGTTGACGGATGCGACAATTTTCCCACCCGCTATCTCACGAACGACGCCTGCGTTTTCCTTCGCAAACCTAACGTCTACGGAGCCCTTTACCGCTTCGAGGGGCAGGCGTCGGTATTTCACACAGCTGCCGGCGGTCCATGTTACCGCTGCCTTTTCCCCGAACCTCCCCCACCTGGTGCCGTCCCAAGTTGCGCAGAAGCCGGAGTACTCGGAGTGTTGCCAGGTATTATTGGAACCATTCAAGCGACCGAAACCATCAAGTTGCTTTTAGGAATCGGCCGCTCGCTGATGGGACGTCTTCTCATCTATGATGCGCTTCAAATGGAATTCCGTAGCATCACACTTAAGCGCGATCCACGCTGCCCAGTCTGCGGTGACTCTCCAACAATCCACGAACTCATTGATTACGAGAACTTTTGCCGGAGATCCGATTCAGTGACATACGAAGAAATTACCGTTGATGAGCTCTACCAAAAACTGTCGCAAGGTGAAGGCGAATTCGTCCTCATCGATTGCCGCAACCACGATGAACATGCTCAAGCCCGGATTAGCGGTGCGCGTCTTATCCCTCTTCCGGAATTAGCCAAGCGTATCGGTGAGCTCGATGATTGCCGCAACAAGACCGTCATCGTTCATTGTGCGCGAGGCGGCCGAAGTGCGCGTGCCTGCGAGTTGCTCACCCAAGCTGGCTTCGAAAAAACAGTAAACGTGCGAGGAGGAATCGTCGAATGGATTGAAAAAGGCTATCCGGTCGAACGTAATTGCTAGGCTGCTACCATCACTCGTTCCAGAATGACGGTTGAGCAGCGCTTTCTGGCTGGCGCCTCCATCATAACTGGTATATCCTTCGAGGTGGAAAGGGAGTAAGATGTCCCCATGAGGAGCGACGACGTTGCAGAAACACTCGCTCGCATGAGCGATCGAATCGCCAACATGATCTTCCATGAGGACGTGGAATGGATTGACGTCGTTATCCAGCTCGAGCACATGCGCGACTTTTGCCGGCAGCACGCTCCGGAACACCTCGAGCTTTTTGAAATGATTTATCCCCCGCGATTCGAAAGGTTGTGGAACGATTTCGGACCACCAACGCGCGAGCAGCACTTATACGATGATGATAACTCTCGTCCCTTTTAGCACTGTTGGTTCCCTCTCCTTATGCATTTCACCCCAATGTTCGGCGGAACCGTGCCGAACACGCTGTGAAAAGCAACATTCCTAGGCCGCTCAAGATGATGAGATGGTGAGAGTACTCGCTGAAGTGCGCTCCACGCAGGATAATTGCCCGCACCAACTCGATGAAATACGTGGCCGGCAGAATAGTGCTGATCGCATAGAAGATTGCCGGCATGGTGTCGCGCGGGAAGATAAATCCGGAAAAGAAAATCGAAGGCAACATCAACACCATCGTCATCTGAAAAGCCTGCATGTGGTTTTCTGCCATTGTGGAAACAAGTAGCCCCAGACTCAGAAGGGCAAAAACATACACGAACGTTGCCACTGCTAAGCCGCTCATGCTTCCCGCGATCGGGATGCCAAAAACTCCGACCATGATGACGTACAACGACGTGGCCATCAGCAGCGCAATGAGAAGGTAAGGGACAATTTTCCCAAGCATCAAACCCCAACGCGAAATTGGGCATGTCAGCAACTGTTCTAGGGTTCCGCGCTCGCGTTCACGCACCAATGCCAAAGCAGTAGAAAACACCGTGGCAATTTGCAGAGCCATCCCAATCACGCCAGGAACGAAAAAATTCGGGCTTTTCAGCGAGGGATTGTAAAGCACCTGCGGCCTGACTTCGAGCGGGATCGCATCGCGTCCCGTTTGCCGAAGAAGAATCCCCAATGACTGGCGAAAAGCAAGGCCCATCGCTGTATTCATCGCCTGTAAAGCTGGCGTAGAATTCGAACCGTCTATAAGAACCTGCAGTTGGGCATTGCCGCCGGCCCGAAGTCGGCGCGAAAAGTCCGGCGGTATTTGAATACCCACAAGCGCATCACCCGCCCGCATTGCGCTAGCAAGACCTGACACGCTCGTTGCCTCGCCGACAACCCGAAACGTGTTCGTACTGACAAGAGCGTCAACAAAAGCCCTGCTGTCGGAACTTCTGTCTTCATCGAGAATGATTGTGCGCATGTGCTTAACGTCGTTATCGAGAGCAAAGCCAAATGCAATGATCTGAATGAGTGGTGGGAAAAACATAAAAAACAGAGTTGTGCGGTCGCGTAAAACTGTTATAAATTCCTTGTAAACGACGGCGACAAACGTGTGGATCAGCCGCATAACTGCACCTTCTCTAGCTCGTGCATCCGCGCGCGGGTGAGCTCAACAAATACGTCCTCAAGCGACGGTGAGATAGGCCGTATATCCACGTTAGCGATCCCCACTTGGGCAAGTTCGCGCCGTAGCAATGCCTCGTCGAAATCGTCACAAACAAGCAAATGCATGGATTGACCGAAGATTGTCGCATTGACAACACCCGCCAACGTCCGTACTACCCGCAAGCCCAGCGTAACATGGTCGCACGTTACATCCAGACGGTGAGTGCCAGACGGTGTGACGCCAGGAAGCGATTTGAGATAGTCTGGCTCCCCTATGGCTATCAATTTAGAATGATAAATATATCCGACCTGTGAGCAACGCTCGGCCTCATCCATGTAGTGCGTGGTGACGAACAGCGTCATGCCATGACTTGCCAACTCGAACAAAATGTCCCATAACTTTCGTCGTGCCACAGGATCAATCCCCGCGGTCGGCTCATCCAAGAACAGGACCTGCGGTTCGTGCAGCAGAGCGCATGCCATTGCTAGTCGCTGGCGCCAGCCGCCGGAAAGGCGCTTGGCAAGAACGTGGCAATATGGCTCTAGCTCTAACTGTTGTATAAGCTCCTCTCGCCGCTCTTTCACCCGCGCACGGCCAAGCCCGTGAAGCCGACCAAAAAATGTGAGGTTTTCATGCACCGTCAATTCATCGTAGAGCGAGAATTGCTGCGACATGTAACCGATAAGACTCTGAATGTGCTCGGCATCTCTGGCAACGTCGTAACCCGCAATGCGCGCCGTGCCGGCGCTTGGCCGCAGTACTCCGCAAAGCATGCGGATGATTGTGGACTTCCCGGAACCATTAGGTCCCAATAAACCAAACACGCTTGCACGTCGCACCCGAAACGAGACTTGGTCCACCGCCACAAATTTCCCGAATCGCCGGGTCAGCCCCTCACATTCTATGATGACGTCATCGGTTTTCATATCTGAGTCACCGCTGCCGCATCCGTCCGGATCTGCGATATTCAGAAGGTGCTTGTGGCATGCCTTCAAAACGACCAACAACGGTCATACCTGCTCTAATACCACTTTCCGCAGGCAGACGGACTTTTACCCCATAGACCTGATCAATTCGGTCAGCTGCTGTCTGAACGTTGCGGGGAGTGAACTCGGGCACACGGGCGACATGCTCAATTACCCCTGTCACCGATCGCTCGGGGGTGGCATCGGGCGTCACTGTAATGGTATCCCCCACACGAACCTTCTCCAACCAAAGAGCAGGCACGTAGAACCGCACATAGAGAGAATCAGGAAACGTGACGGTGGCCATTGCCTGATGTGCTGCCACGACATCGCCAAGGCGCACGCCCAACACTTCAAGGATGGTCGTGGTTGCCGGACTAAGTACGCGCAATTCTTTTTGCAGCGCTTCCAGTTCTTCCACATGGGCTTGCGCTTGTGCAATACGCTCGGCTCGGGTGCCTGCCGTTAGCAGTTCATAACGCTTGCGCGCCGCATTCGCGCTTTGCTCGAGATATGCCGCTTTCGATTCTGCCGCATCGAGCTCCGCTTTTGCTGCTGTGCCCTGCTGGTAAAGTTGGCGCAGTCTTTGCGCATCCGTTTGCGCATAAGATAATTCAGCCGCAACTGCCTCCCATTCGGCTTTCGCACTGGCAATTTCTTCTGGCCGCGGCCCCGCTACCGCTTCGTCGCGCGCTGCCCGGGCTTGGGCTAGCCTCGCCTCGAGTTCAGGGGCTTCCAGCTCCACAATCACGCTACTCGGCGGAAGAATATCGCCTTCGTGGCGCAGCACCCGCACAACGCGGCCTCCGTAACGCGACGCCACCTTTGTCTCATCACACTCCACTGTTCCGGAAACATGAGTAGGAAGATGCGGCTGGCGCAGCTCGCATGCATTTCCAGCCAGGACAATCACCATCCCGATAACAGACACCGTCCCAATTGCTCTCGATAGGACATTGTCTTTCTTCGCCACGTTCTGAGCCACTCCTTTGCCATACACAACACGCGCGCTGCCAGCACATGCCTACTTGCGCTTGATTCACATCAAACGTCAAGACATGAGAGCTTCAGGAGACTTAAAAACACACCTCTTCAGCCACCCAGAAAAAAAGAAAAAAGCACACGCGACCATGCATCGCAATGGACCTGTGTGCTTTAAATTTAATAAATTAACAAGGCGCGTTGGCAATTACACTGCGACAAGCTACCGAATGAGCACAGGCATCTCGCATGCGCTACATGCTCATGCCGCCATCCACCACGAGCACCGCACCCGTTACGTACTGGGCCATCGGTGAAGCAAGGTAAAGCACTGCCTGCGCAATGTCTGTCACTTCGCCGAAGCGCCCAAGAGGGATTTGGGCCACAACCGCCTGTTTGACTTTCTCATCAAGCACGTCGGTCATCTTGCTGCGAATAAAGCCTGGCGCCACGCAATTCACCCTTACGTTGCGCCCTGCCACTTCACGAGCAAGCGACTTTGAGAACCCAATCACACCAGCCTTGCTTGCTGCGTAATTGCACTGGCCGGCATTGCCCATGATTCCGGCGACCGAACTAATGTTGATGATGACACCGCTACGTGCCTTCATCATGTGCTTGATGGCTGCCCGACTACACGCGTAGACACTCTTGAGATTCACGGCGAGCACCGCGTCCCAGGCGTCCTCTTCCATCCGCATGAGCAGTGCATCCCGCGTGATACCTGCGTTGTTGACCAGAATGTCAATCTTGCCAAACTCGGCAATCGTCGTGTCGATGAGTTGGTTGCAGTCTTCCACCTTCGACACGTCCACCTTTATCGGCAGAGCACGCCTGCCATGCTGTTTCACAACATCTAGCAAATCCTGCGGAATATCCGCAAGGTCAGCAATCACAACATCGGCACCAGCCTGCACAAATTCTTCCACGATGGCGCGGCCGATGCCGCGGCTCGCGCCAGTGACTACTGCAATTTGGCCTTCAAGTGATATCGTTTTCATGGCGCAACAACTCAATGGCACAAAGCTACCCTGGCAAGAAAAATGCTGCCATCCCAAGTTTTCGTTTTCGCCAGGGCCGACTTTTCTTTGACACAAGCAACCGCGCTATTACCATAGTGACGTGGTGGTAAAGGGGCTATGACCGACACAGGAAATTATGTCCCTGGCGCAAAGATCGAGGCGCAAGTCCGGCGAATCGGCCGCTACACAATCGTGCGCTCGCTCGGACGCGGCGGCATGGGTGAAGTGTTCAAGGCCATTGACCCCGCCACCAGCCGCCATGTCGCCGTTAAAATTCTCGACACCGAAGCCTACACTGACCCTGAAGCCCTCCACCGCTTCGACCGCGAAGCGCGCAATGCTATGGCTTTGGATCACCCCAACATTGCACGCATCCTTGCCTACGAGCGCGACGAACACGGCCACCCCTTTATCGTCATGGAGTATATCGAAGGCGAGCCTCTCGACCGCTTTGCTCGTGGCGGCGTGGAGTTACCCTTTTCCCAGCTTGTCGATTTTATCCTGCAAACGGCACGCGGGCTTGAATACGCACACCGCCAGACGATCATCCATCGCGACATCAAACCGTCGAACCTCCTCGTCACGAACGATTTCGTGGTGAAGATCATAGACTTTGGACTGGCGAAATCCCTTTGGGATAAATCCATGCTGACCACAGCTGGTGTGGTTGTAGGAACGCCGCGCTACATTGCGCCCGAACAGGCTCTGGGCCGCACTGTGGACCACCGCTCCGACATTTATTCTCTCGGCGCTACGTTTTACGAGCTCGTCACACACCAGTGCCCTTTCGACGGCGACACACCCATGCAAATTATGCTCCAGCACGTCAATCGCCCCCTGACCCCTCCTTATCTTGTAAATCCCAAAGTGCCCGGCGACATCAGCGAGATCATTTGCCGCATGATGGCCAAAGATCCCAACGAGCGCTACCAGGACTACGAAACTCTCATTAAAGATCTCGAGGCTGCCAAAATCCATCGACTGGCGAAAGAGCGGCGCACAAGCTCCGGTAGCAGCCTTGAGCATACCGGGATGGCAGAGACCGTCCTTCTTGACGAACTCAGTGACGTGGGCTCCGTGGCCGGTGCTCCCGGCCAAAACCCCTACATCCAAGAAGGCATTGTCCGCATTGACCCCCGTGAGCTACCCGATGCCGAACCACCGGTGTCGCGGGCTCGCATCTATGTGTTTGCTCTCATCGGACTCTTTATCCTCGTTATCGCCCTCACTAGCGCTTTTATTCCGCGTGAAACACCAGAAGGCCGGAAAGAGCCATCGTGGCTGATGCAGCGCATCCAAGCCCTCATCAACCCACCCAACCAAGAAAGCGAGAGCAAAACCATTGAGAGAATTATCGCTGAGGACAAAGAGAAGGTAGAACGCACGCGCTCTCGCATGGAAGGGTTGCTTCTCAAGGTCGTGGAGTATAAGCGCACCCACAACGGGGAAATTCCCACCGTGCGGCAGCTCGTTGGTCGCGGCGAGGCTAAGGAAGAAGACGTCAGCGATGCGTGGGGCAATCGCTTGATCATAAGCACAGAAAATGGCGGCAAAATCATCGCCGCCGGCCGCGACGGCACTGAAGGTACGTCTGACGATTTTGTCCTCTCGCTTTCAGGAGCAGCGCCGCGAGTTCCTCCACCACTCACGCAATCCGATGCAGCACTTATTCTTGAACAGAAACGCAACCAACGTTAGCCGGGCGCGAGCCTGAGCTATTCTGCCAGGCTCGTTACTGCTTCTTTCGCCGATGTCCCCGCAATCTCTGCAGGCTCTTCCACCGTCGACGTCGTCCCACTATCGGTTTCCGTCTCCTTTCGCGCGCTGTGCGCTGGCGACGTCGTTTCTTGCTCGCTTCTGCTCATCGCTCGCCGTTGGCCTCTCATTGCTGCCTGCAATTCGGCCCGCAGCGGCACAGTATGCGACAACGTGAGCACCTCAACGGCGTCCCACGCAAACAGCAAATCGCAGTACGAGGCAAAGCCAACATCGAAACGCACCTTTGCTGGGAAAATATCCAGCGGCACAGTTTCTTTTTCCCGCTCCAGATGCCGCTTCATCTCGGCAAGGGTAACTTCGGCCAGTTCCTTCGCCTTGTTCATGATAGCAGGATCCTTCTTAAGGGCTGTCGCATCCACCGGGCCGCGCCGCCGATATTGAAAATGCACCGTTGATGTCTGATTGTCAGCTTCCGCCGCTTCCCGCGAAGGGCCGAGCGGGATCGGCTGGCCGAAACCCTCGACGAAAAGTCGTTTTTTTTGCTCCAAAAAGTGTGTCCGCTCCTCCGGCGAGAGTTGTCCCAAACGCTGCGTCTCACGCCAAATGAGCCACACGAAAAAACCCACGCAGATGAGAAGAGTAAACACGAGTGCCCCCAGTGGCCGCCGCGGCAAGCCACCCGCAGCAGTCTCGTCGCGGGCTGAGCGCATAAAGGGCCCCAGCGCTTCTGCCTCGCAATCGCTTGTGATGACAATGGCGCCACTCCAGTGGTCCCACACGGTTCGTCCGTAAGCATCGAGTGCGGAAAAAAACACATTCCCCAGCCACCATCCGAAGACCACCGCTCCGGCCAAGCGCCCATAAAGTGGCGCAAGCGTAAGCACATCCGGACGATCAAGTCCTTCTGCGGTTCTATCGGTAACCAAGAAAAGTGCCAGAGGCCACACGATCAAAGCTGAGCGCCATCCAGCTTTTCCAAAACTGAGGTCGGGCCCCGTCACGTCCACCGTCCGGAGCTGCAGAATCGCCTTGCCCACAGTTCGCCCCCCCGTGAATTCGCTCGCCCCCAAAGCAAAATACAGCCAGCCAACAGCCAACCCCACCCAAGCTGCCGCCCCCCCCAAAGCAATGACCGGCTCGGAAGCAAAGCGGATAATCATCAGCCCCGCAAAGTGCAACACGAGCAGATCAATGATCCCAGCCCCGATGCGTGCCAAGGCGTTCGGTCGCGGCCCTCGCGGCGGTCGCCCAGCGCCTGTTGCGCCGCTTTCTCCGCCACTCGGGGTGGGCGACTTCTCTTCGTAAAGCGGTTTGTTGAGCTTAATTTCAGCCATCCTCTCGAATTGTCCTCTTGCGTAATTTGCCTATTTGCGCCCAGGCGGAAGTGCTCGCCCACCAGAGGAGTTCCGACTAATCCAGGCTTCAAACTGGTCGGGCAGGAGCGCCGTTGGCCTCTCCTCGCGAAAAAGTGCCAGCGCCCGCTCCTTCACCTCGCGAAAGCGCTCCTCGCGCCGAAGCCACACATTGAATCCCACATTGGGTGGATGGCCCTCAGGAATCCAGTAATAAATTTCATCCCATCGCCCGCTGGCACGCAACTTAGCATTTAAGGGAGCCTGCCGGGAAATGACGATAAAATTCACGCCGTACTCATCGAGAATCTCCTGCCAGCCACGCCCGAGCCGTGCCTCCTCGCGCTCGACGCCGTGCACCACCGTTGCCTCCTCAAGGTAAAATTGGCTGCCGAACAAATCGAACCGGTTGTCCGTGAAAAGCTTATGATGCTCAGGGCTCAGCCACCAAATCATGTACCCGCAATAATTGATTTCGCTGAACATGCGGTCAGGCAATCGGGCTCGGATCACAAACTGCATTACCGGCGTGGGATAGTCTGCCGCCTCACGATCCTTCCCTCGCAGAAGTTCCAAGTTGCGCCGGAAAAAGGTCTGTGGCGGCGGCTCGGCGACAACAAAGACGTAAACGCAAAATAGCACCACTGTGGCCACCGGCACCATGTGCCATGCCTTACACAATAGCGGTTCCCTAAGTCGCCGCAACACCGACGCCAGAAGCCACGCCAGCGTCGGCGCGCATGCCACAGCGTAAAGTGGCAACAAGCGAACATGCATCAACGCCTGATACAGAAAGAACCCCACCAAAAAATAATCAGCGCCAGCCCTCAGCAAACCAGCCCGCTGCACCATCAGCGCCACCAATAGCACCACCGTTGCCCAAAACGAAAGATAAAGCGGGTTAATGAAGAAGCCGCCGATGCCCCCGCGCACCTCTCGGACAAGTGGTCCGGGAGTAGGCAACATTTCAGCAATAACACGCTGCAGTGTCGGGTCGGCAGTAAATTTGTGCCCGAGAAAAAAAATATGCCATCCCGAGGGGCTCGCCATCGCCGCCACTGCGCAGGTTAGTGCCACGCAGCCGAGGAGAAAAGTCCCTCGCAACCGTCGCTGCCCCCACCGCCGCCATGCTCGCTCTCGCCCCTCGTGCCTCGCCCTTAGCGCACACCAGCGCGAAAACAACCACTCGAGAAATTCTCCCCCTGCGAAACACCCCACCGCCACAACAGCCAACGGAACCATCCCATGGAGATTCGCCCACAAAACCGTCGCCACGGGCAGAAGCCAAAGCCATCGCTCGCGCAAACGCCCAGCTTTCCACTCCCAAAGGAGTGCCACAAAAGCGGCAAGCAAAAGATACGATAGAATAGGCGGCCGAGGATAAATCGTGCGGCGGGCCACATCAGCCGCCACAAGCGTGACCAGCCCTGCAATTCGCCACGAACCACAATGCCGCGCAGCCGTCCATCCTACCAAGGCAAACGTCGCCACCACCACGAGCGACTTGAAACCGATCAGTCCACGCAAGCCACCGATCGCCCCTCCTTCTCCCCACGCAAAGACCTTATAGAACAGCACCTGAGCCAGCCACTCGTGGTTGTACCAGCGCAGATTCTCCCCCGTGTAAGTAAAAATATCCGTCACCGGCAGCCGACCGTTCCGCACGATCCACTGGCCAGCCTTCAAATGCCACCACTCATCCTGCGAAGCACGCAGCGGCACAAATGCAAAACTCCACGCCGCCACCAACGCTAGAACATAGCTTGTTATCCCCCACCCATCAATGCCGCGTAAGGCGCTTCGCTTTCCTCGTAGCACTTTTCCCCAACCAGATGCACAGCGATTCATCACAACTTGCGCGCCGTAATAGCGCATCCCAGCCATCTCCAATTCCAAGCCCGCATGCAAACATTTTATGCAATACGCCCACCGCCCACAAATTGGGAGAATCATGCCGGAAAGTCTCCCTTGCCAGCAAGCGTCCCATGCCTGCGAGGAGAGGATATTAACGATAAGTAGAGAGAGAGAGAGAGAGAGAGAGAGAGAGAGAGAGAGAGAGCACCAACCGTGCCAGCTCGCGTGAGCTTTTTGATTGTAACTATTTCAAATATTCATAAACTACAAACCATTCTTACGTCATAACATCATACTTGCTATCCTAGAACCCCGTGGTGGTCAACTACTCTATTACTTACAATCTACTTACCACGGTCTTAGTAGTCTTTTCCGCAACAAGCGACTCGCCGTGCAGTTATGAATAACGGTCATCTTACGCCTATCCCCGAATCCGCATCATGTTATGAATTGACTCCGGGGCGCTCTTGGTTACGGTGCAAATAATGAATTTAGTATTTCTCAGTCAGTTATGAAT
>JANZZJ010000171.1 GCA_026419455.1 Candidatus Sumerlaeaceae bacterium
ATACTGGGCTATCGGATGCCCAATTGTCTTGCTCACGTAGGGGACCGTCCGACTCGCGCGTGGGTTCACCTCAAGCACGTACACGACATTGTCCTTTACGGCATACTGAATATTCATCAGGCCGCAGACTTCTAGGCTGCGCCCTAGTTCCTGGGTGTAGCGACGAATGGTTGTGAGAATTTCGGGATTTAGTGTCCTCGTGGGGATAACGCATGCACTGTCGCCAGAATGAATACCTGCTTCCTCAATGTGCTCCATTATTGCGGCAATGACGCATTGACCGGTCAAATTGCCTGCGCTGTCGCGTCGGAAGTCGCATACAGCGTCAACATCGACTTCGACGGCTCCATCGAGAAATTTGTCTACTAGCACCGGGTGTTCAGGCGACACATCGAGAGCAATCCTCATGTAGTCGCGCAGTTGCCGCTCCGTATAGACAATTTCCATAGCACGCCCGCCCAGGACGTAGCTCGGACGCACCATGACCGGAAAGCCGATGGCCTTTGCCAACTCACGCACTTCTTTGTAGCTTCTCCCGCTTCCATGAGCTGGTGCTGGGATCCCTAGGCTATCTAACAACGCGCCAAAACGCTCCCGGTCCTCCGCTAAGTCGATCGAGTCAACGGTTGTCCCTAGGATTCGTGTCGGCAGGTTCTTCCGCTTAATGTAGAATTCAAGGTCATGCGCCAGCTTTAGAGGTGTCTGCCCCCCAAATTGCACAATGATGCCGGCCACCTCACCGTTGCCGCATTCATTCTCAATAATGTTAAGAACGTCTTCGGCCGTTAAGGGCTCAAAATACAGGCGGTCGGCCGTATCATAGTCCGTAGAAACGGTTTCCGGGTTCGAGTTTACCATGATGGTTTCGTACCCTGCTGCGCGCAACGCAAAGACGGCCTGTACACAGCAGTAATCGAACTCTATGCCTTGACCGATACGGTTCGGTCCTCCTCCCAAAATGACAACCTTTTTCCTATCACTAGGGATAGCTTCGTTGCGAAGCTGGAGGTTCGCCTCCGCCTCGTATGTAGAATAATAGTATGGCGTATACGCTTCGAACTCCCCTCCACAGGTGTCCACTGATTTGTAGACCGGAATCACCCCTAGCTCCACGCGGCGGTCGCGAATTTCCCACTCGGTAAACCGGTTGCGTCCACTAGAAGCAAGAAATGCTATTTGTTTGTCGGAAAATCCAAGCTGTTTAGCTTCCAGCAGGAATGCCCGCTCGCGTTCTCTTTCCGCAGCGGAGCATTTTGCACCTGGCTTGCGTATGAGTTTCTCACGCCCAGCCGCTGCAATCCGATGCTCAAAATCACAAATCTCGCGAATATTCTCGAGGAACCAAGGATCTATGTGCGTGTTCTCGTAAACTTCTTCTACGGACATAAGGGCGTTCTTACTTTTACCTGAGCTCTTCTCCTGCGGTCCGTCGACAGCTTCCGCCCCATAAACCTCCATCTTCCCTTTGGCGCCCGGAACACGTCCGCGCAAAGCTGCCCTCACCCAAAAAATGCGCTCAGGGTTTGGGTTGCGCAAATGCCACAGTAAATCTGTACGAGCGTCGTCCGCGGTAGGATCATAATTGTGCTTTCCATCGCCGCCCAAACCTGCACGTCCGATCTCGAGACCTCGTATTCCCTTTTGCAGGGCTTCCTTGAAAGTCCGGCCAATGGCCATCGTTTCCCCAACCGATTTCATTTGTGAACCGAGAATCGGTTCGGCGCCTGGAAATTTCTCGAAAGCAAATCGCGGAATTTTTACAACGCAGTAATCAATCGTAGGCTCGAAACAGGCAGGCGTCTTCTTCGTAATGTCGTTGGGAATTTCATCTAGCCGGTAACCGGTAGCGAGTTTTGCTGCTATCTTCGCGATGGGGAACCCCGTCGCTTTACTCGCCAGGGCGCTGGAGCGCGACACCCGGGGATTCATCTCGATAACCACCCGTCGTCCCGTTTTTGGGTCCACGGCAAATTGGATGTTGCTGCCTCCCGTATCCACGCCGATTGCGCGGATGATTTTCATGGCATCGTCACGCATGGCTTGGTACTCGCGATCCGTCAGCGTCTGAATGGGGGCTACCGTGATCGAATCGCCAGTGTGCACTCCCATAGGATCGAGGTTTTCTATCGAGCAAATGATCACGACATTGTCGTCCATGTCGCGCATAACTTCGAGCTCGAACTCTTTCCAACCGAGCACGCATTCCTCGATCATGATCTCGTGAATCGGCGAAAGGCTGAGCCCGCGTTGGGCAAGTGTCTCGAATTCTTCAGAGTTATAGGCAATTCCCCCCCCAGTGCCGCCAAGTGTGAAGGACGGACGAATTATAATCGGAAACCCAATCTCCACGGCATGTTCGAGCGCCTCAAAAACCGCGCGCCTAATGTGTTCCTCACGGCCGCTGTGCGCTTGAATGATTGCGCTGCGCGGAACATCAAGACCAATGTCAAGCATGGTTTGCTTGAACCGCATGCGGTCCTCTGCGCGTTCAATGGCCTCCGCGCTAGCGCCAATAAGCCGACATCCAAACTTTTCCAGAACTCCCTGCTTCGAGAGTTCCATAGCAATGTTCAATGCCGTTTGACCGCCAAGTGTCGGAAGAACCGCGTCGGGCCTTTCACGCTCAATTATGCTTGCGACGACCTCCGGTGTCAGCGGTTCGATGTAAGTTCGGTCCCCGAATCCTGGATCGGTCATAATCGTGGCAGGATTGGAATTAACCAAGACCACCTCGTAGCCGTTTTCACGCAATGCCTTGCATCCCTGCGTTCCTGAGTAGTCGAACTCGCAGGCCTGACCAATCACAATGGGACCACTGCCGATGATTAGGATTTTTCGCACGTTCTGTGGTTTGGCCAAAAGTGCACCTCGTCCGTTACGATTTTTCCATTCGAGCCATGGCTAAGTGCTGAGCCTCGGGACACGACTTCAAGCCTTTTTCGGCACGCTTGAGCGAACAACAGGCAATGCATGAAGTAGCCACACTCGCCATTCTCTTCTTGAACCCCATACCTTTCAGCATCATCTTCATTGTGAACTCAAAAACACTCAAAGCTAACGAGTATGGCAGAAAATGTCGACGCCGCCGAAAAGCCGAAAAGCGTCACGAGCAAAAAATCCCACCACCAGTGCGCAATTACTATCGCGAGTGGGCCAGGTATTTGCAGCCAATAAGTCCCTCGAAACCGCCCTTATGGCAGTGGCCAATCTTGTCCGCGCTGCTCTCGATTTTGACCGCTGCAGCATCATGCTTCTAGACCGCCAACGTGGCGTATTGAAGCTCATAGCGGCTGCAGGTATTCCCGAAAAGTTTTGGTCGGAAATTACCATGAGCGTGGGGGAAGGCGTAGCGGGTAAAGTCGTTCTGGAACGCAAGCCGGTTTTTGTGGAGGATATTTCTTCCTCCGAATATGCTCATGCCGCTCATCACGAACGCTATTCGACTAGGTCGTTTTTTTGCGTTCCCATTACGGTCCACGGCGACGTCGTTGGGGTTCTCAACGCAAACAGTCGCGAAGACCGTCCTCCATGCGGCCGCGAGGAACTCGAACTGCTGATCGCTATTGCAGCCATGATGGGACTTTGCATTGCGAACGCGGAACTTTTTAGCGAGAAAAATCACGCGACGTCACTGCTTTCAGCAACCTTTGAAGCGTTGCCTGGGGCGGCTATCCTCGTTGACCGTAACCTCCAAGTGGATGCAGCAAACCGTGAGGCAAAACGGTGGCTAGGACTTGCCGCCGACGCAAAACTTCGCCACACCGCTTTGCTCGAGATGTGGCCTCAACTCGACGGCACTGAGACTCTTGGCAAGCTTCGCGAGGCGCTCTCGCGTAATACACGTGTGGGTACTGTAGAGACGCTCGCATTTCCCAGTGGCGTTTCCGCAGAAGTCGAGGTGAACATCTCATCGCTTGCTCACCAGCCTGATGACCGTCAAGCCCTCGTGCTGCTGCGCGACCTGCGCACCAGCGCCCACGTGGACTCGTACAAATCAGAATTTTTGTCGCTTCTCGCCCATGAGCTTCGAACCCCATTTGCCGCCCTGCAGGCAGCTAGCGAATTGCTTCTTGGCACACCCCCGCCCGCTGAGTCCGGCGATTGGGCAAAAATGCTGCAGATTGTTTCCACCAACACTCGCCGTCTCCTTACCGTGGTGAATTCGCTCCTCGATTTACATGACATCGAGCATAATTCGCTGGAACTTCATAAAGATGTGGTCCGAATTGACGAAATCATCAACGAGATAACTCCTCTATTCGAAGCCGACGCATCAAAGAAACGTCTACGTATCATCACCACGGTAGTCCCAGTAACGTGTTCAGCCGACCGACGTCGTTTGAGCCAAATGATCGCTGCCTTGCTTGATAATGCGATCAAATTCAGCCCTCCGGACACCGCTGTTGAAGTGTCTTGTGAAAAAACGGACGATAAGTTCTGCTTAATTAAAATTCGAGACCATGGCTATGGTGTGCCGCCCGAAATTCTCTTTCGTCACACCGCTCGTTTCAATCAGGTTGAAGCGCTCACGACACGCTCCAGTGGAGGCCTAGGAGTTGGATTGTTTCTCGTACGAACCTTGACGAATTTGCATGGCGGCACATTTGAACTTGAATCAGCCCAGGGTGAAGGAACATGCGCGTTAATTAGGTTACCTCTCGCCTCGGTGGCCTCAGAAACGGGGGCCTAAACCGTGGCATTCGCTAACACAATTTCCTTGTATCATCGTACTGTTTTTTCGCATCACCAATCCTGAAAGTTTTTCTGGTCCGATTTTCGCACCACCCTCCCATGGAATCAGCGATTCCGAACATGGGAGTGAAAAAAGGAGAGACAGAATCATGAGGCTCAAGTTTGTAGCAGCACTCTCGTTAACATTCTGGGCGCTGACACTCTTTTCGCCGACACTTCATGCTGCGACGGTTACCGAAGGCGCAGGAGCCTATAAACCTCGTAGTGGCGAACGTGAAATTTCTGACGCCTCGAGCCGCGTTGCCATCGTTCCCAGGCCACTAGACGGGATCCTGAAAGTGGACATCAGCACTGACCGCACTCGTTATCACATTGGTGATCCGATCCGCATTTACTTTAGCGTCAATCGCGACGCCTATGTTTTCATTTTCAATACCGATGCGGCAGGGGTCAGCCGCCAAATCTTCCCTAATTATTACGACCGCGACAATTTTGTCCGAGCTGGTAGACAGTACATGATTCCCGATCGATCGTACGATCTGGAGGTCACGGGGCCGCCTGGCACCGAGAAGCTAACCATCGTGGCAGTGGCACAGCATTTCCCTTTCCTCGATGAATGGCACAACTATTCCCGCCGTAACCCGTATCCTGCGGCGCGCGACGGAGCCGCAGCCCTTGTGCGGCGTATCGAAAGTTTTCGCTCCGAACCACCAGCTCGAGAAACACGGGCAGTGCGCCCCATTCCACGCGAGAATTTCTGGGCGGAGGACTGGACGACCTTCTACGTGATGGGGTCCGACCGCTATCCACCACGCGAATATAAGGTGGCTCGTTACGGCCGCCTAGAAATTGACTCTCAGCCAGGAAACGCACGGATCTACATTGACGGTGAATACTATGGACGCACCCCCCACATCGTCGACCGCATTGAAGTTGGGTATCATTCACTCCGACTTGAAAAGAACGGGTACGAGCCTTACCAGACTAACATTTACGTAAGACCCAACGACACACGGCGTGTTGACGTCTTCCTGAAGCCCGTGAAACCGCGTCCGTATTATCGCTGGGAAGGAATTGGGTTCTTTCAGCGAAGAGGGGAGTAGCGGCCGTTCAGTCTCATGAGAATTCACGAGCTTCCAGCAACGACGGTAACAGTTTTTGGAGCAGCCCGAAGTGGATTGGGGGCAGTGCGCCTTTTGAAGTCGGCGGGTGCAGTTGTTCGGCTTGTTGATGAAAAGGCGACGGGTGAAAACTTGCGCCTGCAACAAGAGCTTTTGGGGGAGGGAATTTCTTCCTTTTTTGGTCCCATTCCCTTTGAAGTTGTTGATGATGCTCAGTTTTTCGTGAAAAGCCCCGGCATCCCTCCGACGCATCCGTTGGTCTGCTATGCGCGCGAGCGCGGATGCCGAATCGTCAGTGAAGTCGAGCTAGCCGCTGCATTCTTGCCTCCCCAGAACAAAATCGTAGCTGTGACGGGAACAAACGGCAAGACGACAACCACAGCCTGGATTTCCCACCTCCTCACATGTTCAGGGTTCTATGCCCCTGCGTGTGGTAATATCGGGCTAGCTTTCAGCGAAGCCGTGCGGGATTTCCTGGCAAAGCAGACCACAGGCGCTGCAGCAATTTTCGTCGTCGAGGTGAGTAGCTTTCAGCTGGAAGACATAGAAGATTTCCGCCCCGACGTGGCTGTCCTCACAAATCTGGCACCGGACCATCTCGACCGGTATCCGAGCTATCGCGAGTACGTTGCTGCCAAAGAAAATATTGTGAAAAACATGTGTGCTCCAGACGCTCTCGTCTGGAACTCGGACAATCCCGACAGTGTTCACTTCGCCCCCCATGCGGCGGTGCGTCGACTCGCGTTTTCGGCGACACGCATGCCTCCATCGTCCGGAGCAGGGCTGCTCAACGGTATGCTCACCATGGATACTGACGAAACGGGGACTGTCCCCCTGCTAGGGGTGGGCGAACTACCCCTCGTTGGTAAACACAATGTGGAAAATGCTCTGGCCTCAGCACTGGCCGCATTTTTGGCGGGAGCAAGCTTGCAGGCTATACGCGAAGGGTTGCGCTCATTCCAGGGGGTGGAACATCGCATTGAATTCTGCGGGGAGCTTCGTGGGGTTCGCTTCTATAACGACTCAAAAGCAACAAATCTCGACTCGCTCGAAAAGGCGCTGCAAAGTTTCTCGGAGCCCGTTATTCTTATTGCAGGCGGACGCGACAAAAAAAGCGACTATGTAAGCCTTCTTCCGCTTGTACGCGAACGCGTCAAAGCTTTGCTCACAATTGGTGAAGCTGCACCACTTATCGAAAATGCGTGGTCACGTTGGGTCCCCACTCAACGCGTGGCAACAATGGAGGATGCCGTACGCTGCGCCATGCGCCTTGCCCAAGCCGGGGACGTCGTGCTGTTATCGCCTGCGTGTGCTAGCTACGACATGTACCGTAACTTCGAAGAACGGGGCAGGCACTTCAAAGACTGCGTCCGCCGCCTAATAGAGCAGAGCTCATAACGGGCGAAGAAGTGTTTCAGAGGTATTCGCCCTTTGGAGTGGCCGGGTGTCACGCAAGGCTGACGCATCCACCTTAGTGGCGGAAGTGACGCTGTCTCTTATACACATCT
>JANZZJ010000261.1 GCA_026419455.1 Candidatus Sumerlaeaceae bacterium
GTGGTGGGTATAAGCACGGTCGCGCCGGCGGCCGAAGATGGTGCGCCGGCGGTGCCAGCGGCTGCCACTCCTGCACCGTTACAGCCACCCCCTGGGGCGGGAGCACCTGCGGCGGCTGGGGCTCCTACCTTGCCAGCGCTCCCGGGACTTGGATCTGATGTTTCGGGCGCAGGGGCCGCAGGGGCTGTCCCAACTCCCCCTCCATTACCGAGCCTTGGTCAGGTGGCAAGCGAAGAAACAGGCACGACGCCAAGTGCTGCCGCACCTGCTGCGCCGGTCGAATTGTACGAGTTTCTTTTCATGAAGCACGACGAGTACGGACCAGTGCGGCTTAAGCTGACCCCTCAAGAGGCAGAAAAGATACGCGAAAAAGAAGTTAATTTGTTAATGAAAGAGTTTCCTGCATCAGCTCAGGTTCAACAGGGCGGGCAGCCACAGCAGGATGCGACAAGGGCCATTGCCGAGTGGGACTTTTACTGCGAACAACTCGAACTTTACTCGGATTACGTTAAAGAGGTTGTACTTCCTGAAAAGAAAGACGAGCTGGATACCCCGAATTTCGATTTTACGAAACAGGAAGAGCCTGCTCAGTGGCGAAGTGACCTCAAGACAACATACGAGAAAAAGGCTCAGGAACTTACGAACGAGCAGCGCGATGAAAACATTGCGTTCTATGAGCGGCTTCAGCAGCGTGAGGATAGGCGAAAACGCTACTACGAATGGATAGCCTCGCAACAGCGTGAGCTTGATGAATGGGCAAAAGTGTGGGCGCGACGAGCTAATGCCACGCAATGGGTCACGGCAAGTGGAGAGATTCGTCGCGATGATTGGTATTACGGGAAGAACTTTAATGCGCGCGAGCCGGTGGCAACCACCATTGATGGGCAAACTTACGTTTTCTCGGCGGAGCCTGTAGCCGGTGTGCGACGCGACGAGCTTAACGTTATTTCGACGAATTTGACGCCATACGATATTCTCGATAAGAACGGTGTTTTGAAGAACCCTGCGACAGAAAGGCAGCGTGGGACGTTGGTGGAACCGCCAGCTCAGCCGACGCCAACGCCAGTTCAGGGCATCATACAAGTTCTCGGCAGCCAGTAACCAATTTAAATTTTGGCGGCGTGCAATAAACGGAAGACGGCCGGTGTATAATCGCACAAAACTACGTTCTTTGACTTCACGTTAAAGGCGTTGAAGAGGAGTAGTAGGAACAAGCTCGGCCTTGAGAGAGCCGCTGGATGGTGCGAAGCGGTGGCGAGCCTTCCGAACTCGCCTTGGAGCCGCGATGGTGAATAACCGGCAAATGAGCCGGGGGTAGCTGTCGCCGCGAGCTCGGCGTAAAAGGAGCAAAGGAAGGCGTTTCGGCGGTTTTTCAACCCCCGACGCGAAGCTGGGTGGTACCACGAATAAAAGGTTCGTCCCCGCGACTGAGTTCAGTCGCGGGGCTTTCTGTTTAGGGATCCATGAAGACGAATGAAAAAATAGCTAGCAGGTGGCAAAGACCGAAATTCGGGTGGGTGGGTTGTACTTCATCCGCCCAGAGGGTTTGTTTCGCGTTTCGCAGCCGTAGCACCCTCGCCCTATGATGCCCGGAACGTCGTCAGCATCTAGTAGCTCGATGTTTCCACGTCAACGTTACCGCGCAACGCACTACAGCAGCTTGGCTAAGGAGAAATCTTATGACAAACAACATTAACGACCCAAATCGTGTGATCATTTTCGACACCACGCTTCGTGATGGCGAACAATCGCCTGGAGCCACCATGAATCTTCAGGAGAAACTCGAGATTGCACGCCAGCTCGCCCGCTTGGGGGTAGATGTTATCGAAGCGGGATTTCCGATTTCATCTCCGGGAGATTTCGAAGCGGTGTGTGCTATTGCCGAGGAGATTAAAGGACCAGTGATTTGCGGGCTCGCCCGCGCCATCGAGAAGGACATTGTTCGCTGTGGTGAGGCAGTTACACGGAATAAACGCGGGCGGATCCACACGTTCATTGCCACGTCCCAAATCCACATCGAAAAGAAGCTGCGCATGACAAAAGAAAAGGTTATCGAAACGGCTGTCAACGCGGTCAAACTGGCGAAAACTTTCACGCCGGACGTCGAGTTCTCCTGCGAAGATGCAGGCCGAACTGACTGGGATTACATGGTGGACGTGATCAATGCAGTTATTGAAGCCGGGGCCACAACCATTAACATCCCGGATACCGTAGGCTACTGTAATCCTTGGGAATTTGGCGAGTGCATTGCTTACCTTCGCAAGAAGGTCAAGGACGCGGACAAAGTCGTGTTTAGTGCTCACTGTCATAACGACCTGGGATTGGCCGTGGCGAACTCACTGGCAGCCTTGCGTGCAGGTGCCCGCCAAGTCGAATGCACGATAAACGGGATTGGTGAGCGTGCAGGAAATGCGTCGCTCGAAGAGATCGTCATGAACCTGAAGGTTCGCCAAGATTTCTTCGGGCTGACAACAGGCATTAATACGAAGGAAATTTACCGGACATCGCGCCTCGTTTCAGAGATTACTGGCATTCGGGTCCAGCGCAACAAGGCTATCGTTGGAGCCAATGCGTTTGCCCATGAGGCAGGAATTCACCAGGACGGTGTGCTGAAGGAGCGCTCCACGTATGAAATCATGAGGGCGGAGGACGTTGGCTGGACAGGAGAGTCTATGGTGCTTGGTAAGCACTCAGGCCGCCACGCCTTCAAAACGCGACTCGCTCAGCTCGGCTACGACACTCTCTCTGAAGAAGAGATCAATAAGGCGTTTGAGCGGTTCAAAGAGCTGTGTGACAAGAAGAAAGAGGTACTGGATGAGGACCTTTATGCCATCGTTGAAGACGAGGTTTTTCATGCGCCCGAAATTTACCAGCTCGAGTATCTTGGCTTCACGAGTGGCACGTCGACTATTCCCACGGCAACAGTGCGGCTGCGAAAGGGCGAACAGGTCATGCAGGAGGCTAGTTGCGGCGACGGGCCGGTAGATGCCGCTTTTCGGGCAGTTGAGCGATTAGTCAATGTCGAGACTGAGCTAGTGGAATACACCGTAGATGCTGTGACGGGTGGGACGGATGCACAGGGACAAGTCTCGGTGACAGTGCGCGTTAATGGAAAGAAAGTCCGTGCTCGCAGCTCCCACACCGATATTGTTACGGCAAGCGTCAAAGCTTATCTCCATGCTATAAACAAAGCACTCCAATTAAAAGATGCTGGGGCTGGAAATGATGTGCCGAAAACGGGTATGTGAACGCTTGTCGGTGTCGCGGAGCACGTAGAGATAGGATAAAATTTCAGCGGGGGGCAAGTATGTCCCGCCGCTTTTTTATGTTTGCGGCCTCCCGACGTCCCGCCGTCATTCGCGTCGCAACATCGTCACAGCAGACAGCTTGGAAGTGAATTAGCGTGTTTGAGGAACTAGACCGCAGTGCAGATCGGATGCATTCTGGTAATAGTTAGGCTTTAAGGTCTATCGCCGCTAGGCGCAGCTGGTTTATCCTACGCATCATCTCTTGGGCCAAAGCATCGTAGGCTTCGCGCTTATCAACCGAGTGGAACAAGACTTCACAAGCTCGAAAGGGAGAGCCATAATACACCCGGACTTTTCGTAGGCAGGGCCAAGTTTTACCGCGAGGTAAGGCTTCATACGTGCCGTCGATATAAACTGGCACAATGGGAACGTCCGCCAGTAAAGCAATCATTGCTGCGCCGGCTTTCGCCGGCTGTAGCTCTCCATTCCGCGTGCGAGTTCCTTCCGGAAAAAGAAGAAGGACATTACCAGCCTTGAGTGTATCAATGCACTCTTTGAGTGCTCGACGATCGACACCCGCGCGGTCGATGGGATGAGCATAGAGACGCCGGATAGCCCAGCCTAACACTGGAAGATCAAAAAGCTCGCGTTTTGCCAGGGTATGGCACGCCCTGGGCACACCAACGGCGACTAACGGTGGATCAAGGTTACTGGCGTGATTGGAGACCAAAAGACATCCGCCTTCTGGGGGGATGTTTTGTCGTCCAATGTGCTCTAGCCTAAATAGGACGCGTGCGAGCCAAAGAATCAGTGCGCGCACCAAGCGATAGAAAGGACTCATGATGGAGCACCAACGCTGCCGCCGACAAGTGCTGCGACAATTTCCACTGCTTCCTCCAAGGAAATGCCAGTTGTATCGAGTATGGTAGCCGTGGGTGCCAGGCGCAACGCTCCATGGGTTCGAATCCTGTCGCGGCGATCGCGCTCAATGATGTCCATCCGCAGGCGTTCAACGTCCACGGCATGGCCCTCCTGCTGGTGTTGCACCAGGCGCCGCCGAATCCGTTCTTCAAGACTGGCAACGACGTAAAATTTCCAATGCGCTTCGGGCACCACTACAGTTCCAATGTCGCGACCGTCGAGCACACACCTGCCGCGGAGAGCCATTTGGCGTTGCAGACGTACCAGCTCGGCTCGTACGTTCGGAATATCTGCCACGGGACTCGTATTGCGGGAAACCTCGGGAGCACGGATAGCTTCGGTAACGTCTTCGCCATTGAGCAGGACACGACCAGGCATGTCATCGGGCTGTTCAACATATCGAATGTCCAGCGAATGTGCCAGCTCGGCCAACGCATCTTGATCGTCAAGCGGGATCCCCCGACGCATGGCTTCAAAAGCGACGCACCGGTACATGGCTCCCGTATCAATGTGCATAAAGCCAAGGCGCTTTGCCACCTTTTTAGCGAGAGAACTTTTGCCAGAGGCCACTGGGCCATCAATAGCGACGATGGTGGCAAAAACATCCTCTTCTTCGTCTTTGTAGCGCTCATGAAGCTCCTCAAGGATGCGTGCCGCTATTTCTTCTGGTGTATGTTCGGTAGTGTCGAGGTGGATGTGAGACGTTTCCGCATAGAGATCTCGTCGCTCGTGCAAAAGCTGTGTAAGTTTTTTTAATGGCTGAGAACGGGACAGAAGAGGTCGATCGGGATCTTCCCCAATTCGCTCTGCGAGAACTTCGGCGGGAGCATCGAGCCAGACAACGAGTCCCAAATCGCGAAGGAGCTGACGATTTTCGGCCCTCTTGACGATTCCTCCCCCCGTTGCAATCACAGCGTGGCGACTAGAAGCGATCTCCTCGAGAACTTGGCTTTCAAGGTCACGGAAGTGTTCTTCTCCATGGCCTTGAAATATTTCGGCAATCGTCATCCCGGCTCGTCGTTCGACTAGTTCGTCGAGATCGATGAACTCCATGCCGGTTTTTTCAGCGAGGAGGCGGCCAATCGTTGTTTTGCCGCTACCCATCATACCTATGAGAACAACGTTCGTGTCCATGCTTCAATAAGCGTCCAGATATTCAATGTAATTGCAGTAATTTGCTTTAATTTCAGCAACTGAGTCACCACCGAATTTTTCTAGAAACGCCTGAGCAAGCACGAAAGCGACAATAGCTTCACCCACAACGGCGGCTGCAGGTACGGCGCACACATCGCTGCGCTCGCGTACTGCTTCGAAAGAGTCTTTCGTTTTTAAATCGACACTCTGCAAAGGACGCATGAGTGTGGCGATGGGCTTCATGACGGCGCGCACGATGATAGGCTCACCATTGCTCATTCCCCCCTCAATCCCACCGGCATTATTAGATAAATGAAAAAATCCGCCGGAGGGCCCGCGCCCTCGCTCACGGACGAGTCGTTCGCGTTCCGCTGGGTCGTCGGTAAAAGCGATGGGATCGTGCACACTTGAGCCAAGATTGTCAGCCACATCAAATCCCATGCCCACGCTCACACCCTTAATTGCCTGGCAACTCATCAATCCGTACGCAAGGCGAGCATCAAGTTTTTCGTCCCAGTTCATCGTGTTTCCTAAGCCGACTGGCACACCGGTGGCAATAACCTCGTAAACGCCACCTACTGTGTCGCCATTTTCTTTCGCCTTGCGGATGAGCTCCTTCATCTGGGACTCGACTTCTGGACGAGCCACACGCAAATCGCTGTTTTCAGCGCATGTTCGTATGGTTTCAAAGTCGAGGCCTTTGGTATTCACTCGGATTCCGCCGATGTTCACGACGTGGCTGAAAATGGATATCCCAAATTCTTCGAGAAGCCTTCTGCAAATTGACCCGACCGCGACACGGGCAGCTGTTTCGCGAGCGGAAGCCCTCTCTAGGATATTCCGAGCGTCGCGCTGGCCAAATTTGAGCACTCCCGGCAAGTCCGCATGACCGGGGCGTGGTCGCGTGACAACTCTTTGGTCGTCAAGCTGGCCGGGTTCCGGATCCATTTGCTCGCGCCACACTTGATAGTCTTGGTTGGTAATCACCAGTGCGATGGGAGAACCGAGCGTGTAGCCTTTTCGAACTCCGCCAACAATTTGCACAGTGTCCTTTTCTATTTTCATGCGGGCCCCACGGCCATAACCCTGCTGGCGTCGCGCAAGGTCCCGGTTAATGTAATCGGCTGAGAGGTAAAGTCCTGCAGGCACTCCACGAATAATGGCCGTGAGTTGTGGACCATGGGACTCGCCCGCTGTGAGGTAATCAAGTCGTTTCACAATTTGAAACACCTCCCGGATAAGAAATGTAACCAGATGAGCGGAAGGAGATGAAGCTCATCAGCTTAATCACAAGCGGTCTGAACGAAGTATCTGAGCCAAATCGCCAGTCTTCACCCCCAAAGCGTTGGCATCGTCGGTATCGAGGTGGAGCTCCGCGCGAAACGTTTCCGCCACTCGAACTTGGACGTCGAAGAGAATCGCAGGTCTTTCGCCTTCGATTCGCACTGCTACTACGTCCCTATCCCGTAATCCTAGCACACTGGCTTGGCTTGGGTGCATGTGAATATGGCGGTTAGCTCGTATCACTCCAGCGGCAATGGTTATGGAACCAGCAGGACCTACAAGCGTTATTCCAGATGTGTCGCGGTGGTCACCGCTAGGACGAATAGGTGGGAGTCTCTTAAGGCCAAGGCCGTAACAATCTGTAAGCGAGAGCTCGACTTGAGTGGTAGAACGCAGGGGCCCTAACACGCGAATCGGCCCCAGACAACGGCCTACTGGCGAAACAATCGTGACCTGCTGCTCACTGGCATACTCCCCTACTTGCTTGAGAGGGCGCAATACAGTGAGTTGCGAATCTGCTCCAAAGAGAATGGCATGGTGTTCCCGACTCAAATGCACATGCCGCGCGGAAACGCCAATGGGTACCCGCCCGGCTTTAATGTCCTCGCTAATAAGCCCATTATCCGATTGAGGCATTAGCGACGATGCATTCCCACGGCTACTAGCGAGACGCTCGAGGACGCGCGCCACTATTGTATCCACCACACGTTCATCCATACAGGGATGGAGTATGAAGAAGGGTTAGAGAATCACTCAAGATCGAAATGAGGATGTTCGGCTGTTTGGCTGACTGTTTGAGCTTCGATAAGGTGACCATCGGTCTGGATAAGAATAGCGCCATGCTGGTCGGTGCGATAAACTCTCGCCCCGTGTGCGTTCAGACGCTCGACGACCACCTGCGAAGGATGACCGTAACGATTCTTACGTCCGCAGGAGATCACTGCAATTTGCGGTGACAGCACATTCAGAAAGTCGTCCGATGTGCTTGAGGCACTGCCATGGTGGGCAACCTTAAGAACGTCACATTTGGGAACGCCGTCCCGCAACAGAGCGCTTTCGGCTTTTCTCTCTGCATCCCCTGTCATGAGGATAGAGAAGTCTTTATAAGTGACTGTGAGGACAAGTGAGTCGTCGTTTTCCGATGCTACTGTCGCTGTCGTCGAGCAGTCTGGGTTGAGAACCCTGACATCTAGGCCTGGACTAACAAGCGTCCTGTGGCCAGCACACACACGAACGACGCGCGGCAATTTGTCTGCTTGTGCGCCCTGGGGCAAAAGTCGATCCAGCTCAGCGACATTGTTTCCGATGACGAGGGTTCCGACCTGCCATTCTTCCAGCACTGCCTGCACACCACCCGAATGATCGCTGTCAAGATGAGTGACAACGAGATAGTCGAGAGGGTAGCAACCGAGAGCCTGGAGGTGAGGAACGACCACCAAACGTCCGACATCGGGCAGGGAGTTGCCCGCATCCACAAGGATATTTTGGCCAGTCGGGAGCTGAAGAAGAGCTGAATCCCCCTGGCCGACATCGAGAAACCATATCTTTAGGCGCCGGTCAGCCCTTTGCCAGGCCATAGCCACGAGAAGAACGAGAAGAGCCCCAAGACAATGGAGAGTTAGCCGTGCCCGTGCCTTGGGGACAAATTCAGGGGAATCGCGTCGTACAAAATAATATCCTGACAAAAGAATGACATAGTAGCCGCCGACAGCAACGAGAGGACAGTGGCCAGTCCGTGCTATTGCCCAACTTTGGTGGGCGGTCATTTCAATAACTCCCATAAGAGCCCGCGCTAACATGGCTGTGGAAGCGCCAATGATGTTGGCCAGTGGGGCGGAGACGAGTGACGCTCCCACAGTAAGAAGCGAACTCACGATCACAGGACCTGCCAGAATTGCCCCGAGCACGTTCGCAAGTGGGGACAACATGTTGACCTGATGGAAATAATAAAGCTGGAGCGGGAAGATCAGTAAGGACACAGCGATTGTAACCCGGACGGTGTCGGTCAAAAGCTGCCAACATGAATTTAGCCATGTTGGAAAGTGGGATAACTGACCGACCGGCAGAATTTGTTTCAAGAGGGGGTAAAAAGATACAATACCAAGAACTCCTACGGCTGAGAGGATAAATCCAGTCTGGTAAATGAGGGTTGGCTGCGCCAACAAAAGCGCCAAGCATGCCAGGCCGAGAGCACCTATGGGATCAATTTCTCTGCGAAACCATGTACTGGCGCCGTACGCAGTGAGCATCGTTCCGGCGCGCAACGCCGACGGCACAAATCCCGTCATAGCGACGTACGCCCACATAATGATCACAGTAACGCCCCACGAAAGAGGCCACGACAGGCGTAGCGCTCGAACGGCCATCAACACGAAGGCAGCGAGCGCGCCTACGTGAAGGCCGCTAACGGCAAACAGGTGAAACATGTTGCTATCGCGCAGCCAGCGGATTTCATCACGAATGAGGAGCCGCCGGTCGTTAAACAGTAAACTACCTACCCACCGGCTTTCTTTCCCCGACAACGTTTCAGACAGAGCGTTTAAAGCGTAGCGACGAACATCCCCTAGCCCCTCGTCAATAGTGCCAACGATGCCGCGGGGACTCAAGGCAGTCCATGAGCTGGTTCGAAGCACTGCGTAAATTCGCTGACGCGCTAGTCGTTCTCCGTAATCCAATACGAAAAAATTCCTATAGCTTTGAGGTTCATCCAAAATTCCGCGGACTTCGATCCTCTGCCCCACTGTGGGGCATTGTGTCGTCAATTCTTCTCCGCGCGCGGTCAATGTGACAAGTACACCACCCTCCAGCGAAACCGTGCCCAGGGCAGTCCTAATCACAGCCTGCCGCAGAACAAACCGCCTGCCAGTATCGCTCGTTGGCTCGATAAATGACACCGTGCCTTCGACTGTTGCTGACGTTGGGGGAGCAAGCGAGCGCAGAGAGTTTGTCGCCTGATGTGCTTCTCGAACCAAATTCCGGCTTACAGCACCACCTAAAAGGAAGACTACCCCCATTATTGCGGGTGTGATGTCGCGGCGCAACACACCCCCTACGCAAGCAACGGCCCCAGCTCCCACGAGCAGATAAATCAGGGGTACATAGCGCCCAATTGCTAACCCAAACCCGTAGAGACATAAGAGAGGAATGATTGGGCGCTTGAAATAGGTCATGCGACGATGTGTAAGCTTCGATGGGAAGAGATTGCAAATTATTATCCCTCCTTTGTTGAGGAAACTACTCGGGACGATCGTGAAAGAAGCGGGGTAGAACTACGCGCTGGCAGTGGTAAAGCGATAAAAAAGATAGTTTTGTTATTGAAATGTTAAACTGCTTAGCGTTGCTAGAGGATCACAAAAATGCTTTTCTGGACGATCGTCAAAGTTGCTCTCCGAAGCTTGGCCGCAAATAAATTGCGGTCCTTTCTCACGATGCTTGGCGTGATCATTGGGGTTGCCGCTGTGATTGCGATGCTTGGTCTGGGCGCTGGCACACGTGAAAAGGTCATGGAGTCGGTTCGCACGATGGGGGCGAATTTGCTTGTTATTCGGCCCGGAATGACAGGCGGGGGAAGCGGCGTTTTTACGGCTGAGCGAGTGAATCTGCGTGTGGAAGACGCTGAAGCTATTTTAGCACATGTCCCTGAAATTGAAATGGTTTGTCCAGAAGTCACTGGGCGTTATCAAGTCAAGTTCATGAACAAAAATAGTCGCCCCAGTGTGCAAGGCGAAGCTGTAACCTACTTCCCAGTCCGTAACTACGTGGTAGAAAAGGGGCGTGCTTTCACCGAAAGTGACGTTTTACGCAGTGCTCGTGTGGCTGTCATAGGACCTAAAACTGCTGAAGACCTTTTCGGCGAACTGGATCCAATCGGTCAGACGATCAAAGTGCGCGGGATTAATTTTCTCGTGGTTGGGGTGACGAAACCAAAGGGCGATCAGGGATGGTTCAACCCTGACGATCAGGTTATAATCCCATACACGACAGCGATGAACCAAGTGATGGGACGCGACTCGCTGAGTAGCATCTACTGCAAGGTGAAAAACGGGGCAGACATGGCCAAAGCCCAAGAAAAGGTGGCGGAAGTCTTGCGACGCCAACATAGAATTCAGCCTGGCGCCCCCGACGATTTCACCATCAGAAACCTCCAAGAAATCTCTGATTCACTTAATCAGGTATCCCAAGTTTTCACTATGCTTTTGGCCGGAGTTGCAGCCGTGTCGCTGCTTGTCGGCGGAATTGGCATTATGAATATCATGCTCGTAACGGTGACAGAGCGGACTCGTGAGATAGGGGTGCGCAAGGCACTGGGAGCTCGGGCTATTGATCTTATGAGCCAGTTTCTGCTGGAAGCTGTGGTGATTAGCCTAACAGGCGGAATTATTGGGGTAACGCTGGGAATAGGAGCTATTGTCGCTTTCAACAAGATAACGGAAGCAGTCTCGGGAACGGCGTATGGAGCGCAGGTTCAAATGCTCCCCGTTGTCATCTCATTTGGTTTCTCGGTGCTCGTAGGAGTGTTTTTCGGTTGGTATCCGGCGAGAAAAGCTGCGAAATTAGACCCGATTGAGGCCCTTCGTTATGAATAGGTTCCGAGTCTTTGCCCGTGTTGCAGCTGCTGCAACGTTCTGTTTTTTTCTAGCGATTCGTCTTTGTGCCGAGGACTTCACGTCACCTCCAGTGACAAGAAGCGGATCAGTAACCGTTGCCAGGTTGGTCGAGCGTGGTGACCAACTCGATCCGCTAGAGCTTTTGCAGGAGGTGACGGAATCCCCAACGGAGGCTACGCTCGAGACGAGTGGGCCTACATTTGGATTCAACCGGGAGGACTATGGCACGTCGGTTGGCCGGCATAGCTTGCAGTTGTTGCCTGATACTCCATTGCCAGTCGCAGAGCTTGACGCCGTGAGTACTTCAGGAATGGGTGCCAAGCCAGTTTCGTTGCTAGAAGCCATTTGCTGGGCACTGGAGTCAAACCAAAACCTGAAAATTGAGAGGTTGCGTCCTGAGATTTCCGCTACGTCTATCGAAAGTGCATGGGGGGCTTTCGACACGCGGCTTTCGGCGCAGGCGTCAGCGGGAAGCGTGCACTCCTCGACGCTGGGCCCCCGTTCAAAGAGCGCTCCATCGAGTCCACGAGAAGAAAACGAAAATATCTCACGAGCACGTAACTTGTCCGCTGACCTGAGTGGCCGGCTGCCCACGGGAACCGACTATGATCTGGGAATCACGCTTAACCGCTCTGCCACGAATTCGAGTTATCCTTTTTACTCCTCGGCAGTAAACCTAAACATTACCCAGAATCTGCTCAAGGGCGGTGGCTCGCGGGTTAATCTCGTCCAAGTGCGAGTTGCCGAAAACACGTATCTCATATCTCTTTATCAGCTGCAGCAGGCTCTTATTAACCTTATAGCGAATGTGGAAACCGCTTACTGGGACTTGTATCTTTCTTATAAGACTCTCGAGATCCGGCTTGAGGCATACCGGCTGGCAAAGGAACAGCGCCGCCGAACGGAAGAATTTGTTCGGGTGGGGCGGGATACCCCTCTGGGGCTATTTGGTGCACACGCGGAAGAAGCAGCCCGAATCTCCGACGTCATCAATGCGGTGGCTGAGGTTAAACGGCGCCGGATAGTATTCTTGCAGCTTGTGAATCCCGAGCGGGTTCCCAAGGGGTGGGAGACGCGAGTTTTTCCCAGAGAGGACCCTGTGGTTCCCAGCGAACCCCTTATACCGGAACAACACGTTGCCGTGGCGATGAAACACCGGCCTGACCTTCAGCAGGCACGTCTTGACCTTGCGAATGGTGAGCTGGAAGTAGTGCGGACAAAAAATGGGCTTCTCCCGTCCCTAGATTTTTTTACAGACCTCGGTCTGGCGTCGCGAGGAGATAATCCCAGCGATGCTAATGCCAAATTGGGAGACTATCCGAGTTGGCGGATAGGGCTTCAGTTTTCCTACGCTTTGCAGAATCGGACAGCGCGTGCAGCTTTTAGGCGTGCCGAGTTCAATCGTGCGATCGCGGAGGAGGCCATCGAGAACTATAGGCAGATCATCGAAGTGGACGTACGCTTGGCAATTAATGAGATTGAGCGGACAAAACGGCTAATAGAGTCCACGCACATTACGCGGTTGCTGCGCGGGGAAGAACTTGCTGCGGAAATCGAAAAGTTTCGCGTAGGACGTTCTACGCAACTGTTGGTGGCACAGGCGCAACGTGACCTGACTGCCGCGCGGGTGGATGAAATTTCCGCCATTGTGGCGCATGTAAAGGCTTACCTGACCTTGTTCAAAGCGGAAGGGAGCATCCTGCAGCGTCGCGGCATCCAGCCTGTCGTAAATACGGCTAGAAATGGAGTAAAGGGACATTGAGTAAGAGGACCGTCATTATTATAATTCTCGTGGCAGGAGTTGTTGCTGCGTATTGGAAATGGGGACGTGCCGCGAAATCCCCGGTACAGGAGGCTGAGCAGGCAACCCGCACGGTCAAGGTTGAACGTGGGACGATAGAACTGAAAGTCTCAACGACGGGTCGTGTGATTTCCAACCGTGACGTTGACATCAAGTCCAAGGCGAGCGGTCAAATCGTCCGATTTCCCTTTGACATCAGCGACCAGGTAACAAGTGGCGCCCTGCTAGCTGAGCTCGATCCAGTTGACGAAATTCGCAACGTAACTCAGCGCGAGGCAGCGCTCGCATCGGCAAGGGCGCGTCTCGAACAGGCAAAGCAGGAGTATCAGGTGGCGCTCGTCAATCTGGAGACACAGACGTCGAGCGCTTTGGCCGAACTTGCAGCAGCCACCATTCGCGAGCGAGACGCCCGAGCACGATTAGCCCGCGAGGAAGAACTTTATCAGAAGGGGCTCACGACAAAAGAATCGCTTGATGCTGCACGCAGCGAGGCGGCAAGCGCTGCGAATCAACTTCGGCAGGCCGAGGTCAAGGTGGCGCAAACCAGGAATTTACCGCGCACGGTTGAAATGAGGCGGCAGGATGTTGTGTTGGCGGAATCCGACGTCAGGCGCGCTGAAGTGGATCTTCAAAATGCCCAACAGCGCTTACGCGAGACTAAGATCTTTGCCCCCATGGACGGCGTAGTGACTGCGAAGATGGTCCAGGAGGGGCAAATCATTTCATCAGGAATCTCAAATGTGGGGGGAGGAACAACGCTTCTCACACTTAGCGATCTCTCACGAATTTTCGTTAGCGCGAGTGTGGATGAATCCGACATAGGCAAAGTGAAACTGGGTCAACGTGCGATCATAACGTGTGATGCTTATCCGGGACGCCGCTTCCGCGGAAAGGTAGTCCGGATTGCCACAAAGGGGACAAACAACAACAATGTTGTGACTTTTGAAGTGAAAATCGAGGTGGAGGGTGAGGGCAAAGAGCTGCTGCGTCCGGAGATGACGGCAAACGTCGAAATCCAAGCCGACCGGAAGGAAGATGTCTTGCTCCTTCCAAATGAAGCTGTTCAGTTTGGACGGATGGGCTATTATGTTGAAACAAAGAAGGCCGATGATCCCACCACCACCGTGCGCAAACCCGTAAAAACGGGCATCACCGACGGGCTAATGACCGAGATCGCCGAAGGCGTCCAAGAGGGTGAAGAAGTTCTGGTGCCAAGCACCGTGCAAAGTCGCTGGGTACAGGGACAAGCTGGTGGCCCTGGCCAGCGTGGTGCGAACTTCGATCGCGGCATGCGGATGGCCACATTCCGGCTGAGCGGGGCAGGTGGGGGCGGAGGGAGACGCTGACGTGAGCCGCTGCATCGAACTACGTGACATTGTGAAAATCTATCGCATGGGCGATCAGGATGTACGCGCTGTTGACGGCGTGAGCTTCTCCGTGGAAAGCGGTGAAATGGTGGCCATCACGGGCGCTTCTGGAAGTGGGAAGACGACGCTGATGAATATTATAGGCTGCCTCGATCGTCCGACGTCGGGTCAATACTTTCTCGATGGGGAAGACGTCAGCCGTCTGAGCGAGAATGCTTTGGCACGCATTCGCAACCGAAAGATCGGTTTCGTTTTTCAGAATTTTAATCTTCTTCCGCGTATGACGGCACTCGAAAATGTTGAGGTGCCGCTGCTCTATGCCGGGTTCCATCACGCTAAAGAACAGGCGATGGCAGCGCTTGAAAGGGTTGGACTCGCCTCGCGTGCAAATCACGAACCCAACCAACTGTCGGGTGGACAACGACAGCGCGTGGCCATTGCGCGCGCCCTGGTGACAAACCCCACAATTATCCTAGCAGACGAACCAACGGGTAACCTCGACAGTAGGACAAGTGTGGAAATCATGGAACTGTTTAGTGAACTGAATACTCAGGGTGTGACACTGATTATTGTGACGCACGAGCACGATATAGCCTCGTGGTGTCGTCGCATTATTCAAATGCGCGACGGCAAAATTCTTGATGACCGCCCAGTGGAGCCGAAACGGATCGTTCACAGCACGCTGACGGCACCTAATTCAAAATAACAAGTTCTCGTTTTTTGTTTGCTCTCAAGCCGATGCGAGGACATGTTTGGGGATCGGAAGGTGATGTGGTGTGCCGACAATCAGCAACAAACAGAAGACCTTAGGCGGCAAACGAGAACGGGAAAATGCGGTTACGCGCCTGTTGACCGTTGTGTGTGCGCTGGCAAGCAAGAAAGGCGGGCTCACCTATGCGGAGATCCAAGATTACCTTGCGAGAGCCAATCATAAAGTTAGTCGCCGAACCATCGAACGCGACATTGATACACTGATGCGCTTTTGGGAGATTGAACGTGTTCGAAAAGGAACGACGGTGCGATGGAAGCTTCTGGGGCCGATTGAAAGTGAGCTTCCTTTTCCGCTCGAGACCCTGGAACTCTTCGCGCTAACCATCGCATATCAGGCGCTTGCGGTAAGTGATTTGCGGTGGCTAGCTCCGTACCTAAAGAATCTCGTTGCACGCCTGCGGCCAGAATTTTCGCGTTCGTATCAGAAATTTTTCGATTTTTTGGAAAATAAGTTTACCAATGCCACAATAGCCACCCCCAATCCGCCCGGATGTTGCGGCCGTTACGACTCCCTTATGGAAGCCATCATACAGCGCCGCCGGGTGATTATAAGTTATCGTGACAGCAAAGACCAGTTAACAAAGAATCGTGAGATAGCGCCGCTTCTTATTGTTCATGAGCGTGGAGGAACATACCTAGCAGCGCACTGCTTTCGAAGAAATGGACATCGACTATTTCGTCTCTCGCGCATCCAAAATCTCGAGGTAACGGACAAAACATTCGACGATGGGCTGCTTGAGGGACTTAAAGAAAAACTTGGGACATCGCTCGGCGCGTTCCATGCTGAACCCGAGAAAGTAGTCGTCGAAGTTGATAAATTGTTAGCTCGGTATCTTGAGGAAAATCCCATCCATCGCAGCCAGACTTTGAAAAAAGAGAAGGGTCGTTATTACGTGCACCTTTTCGTCGGTCTTAATGAAACCCTTTTCCACCAATTGATGGGATTTGGTCCCCACGCACGCGTCATCGAACCTCAGAAACTGGCCAGCCTGCTTCTCGAGCGACATCGAGAAGCACTGGAGTACCAAACTGGCGTCATTACGGAAAACAGGATCCAGCCTGATTTGCCACTAAGTTACAAGGACTGATTTACGGGAAGCTTGGGTTTCATAAATCAGTCATCGCAAAACAAGTATGACCTAAACTGTCGGATGCCCGGCAACCCATAATGGTACATTATCGCGTAAGACATCTGCGGCTAGTACGCTTTATGGCAAGTTCTAGCCAGGAGAAAACAAGTCCCGAGAAGGAGACGGGGAGAGGAAAACGGGGCAGGGGGGAAAAGAGAGGCGCCGACTGGGGGGACGGCGCCTCTCGCGTTTTCACGGCAGTGGGTCCGAGTTGCAATACACGATTCTTACGGAACTACGAAAACGATGTATGACCTAAACTGTCGGATACTCGGGATGAAGCAACAGTATAGCTAAGACAAACGCGTGCAGTTTTGGCTTCACCGACAAGCCACATCCTGCCAAATAAGAGTCAGGGGCGAGTTGGGAACAGTAAAGACGGGGAGGAGAAAACGAGAGGCGCCGGCTGGGGAGGAGGACGGCGCCTCTCTCTTTTTGCACAGGACGAAAAGCACAGCTGTGCGGTGTAGGCTTAGAGAGCAATTTAACCAAATTTTTCTTTACCGCCATCGCCACAGCCCCCAGAACAGCCAGCATGCGAGTGGCACTAGTCCATGATTGGCTCAACGGGATGCGGGGGGGAGAAAAGGTTTTTGAAGTGCTTTGCGAACTTTATCCCCAAGCTGACGTGTTCACCCTGTTTTTCGAACCCAGGCGCGTGTCGCCGATCATCCGAGCGATGAAAGTTCACGAATGGTGGGCTGCCCGTCGCATTCCCTTTGCACGTCGCTACTACAGATGGTTTCTACCATTTTTTCCGAGGGCAGTCGAACATTTTTCTATTACGGGATATGATCTCGTCATTTCGACGTCACATTGTGTTGCTAAAGGGATTTGTCCCCGCCCTGAGAGCACAGTCCATATCTGTTATTGTTTCACCCCCATGCGCTATTTGTGGGATAAATTCGACGACTACTTTGGAAACCCGTGGCACTTCAGCTCATGGGTTATGCGAGCGTTGCGCGAACCGCTAAGGCGCTGGGATGTAGAAACGGCGTCCCGGGTGACGCATTTTCTTGCGCCGTCGGAATACGTGCGGGAGCGAATACGGCGGCATTATATGCGTGATGCTGTTGTCATTCCGCCCCCTGTGGACTGGGGAAGGTACTCGGTGGTCGAAAGGGTTCCTGCGGATTTCTTCTTGGTCGTTTCAGCCCTTGAACCGTATAAGCGTGTGGATATTGCCATCGAAGCCTGCAATCGGCTCAAAGTACCTCTGAAAATTGTCGGCACCGGCACGCAAGAGAAGCGCCTTCGGCGACTTGCGGGGCCCACGATCGAATTCCTCGGTTGGGTTTCTGACACTCAGTTGGCAGCATTGTATTCGTGTGCGCGAGCACTGCTATTTCCATCGGATGAGGATTTCGGTATTGTGCCCGTGGAGGCCATGGCGTCGGGTTGTCCGGTGATTGCATTCCGCAAAGGTGGAGCCTTAGAGACTGTTGTTGAGGGGCACACGGGGATTTTTTTCGACGAGCAGACACCTGACTCGCTCATAGTTGCCATGCAACAAATGGAAACTTTCCAGTTTGATGAAGAGTTCGGGAGACGTCATGCACAGCGATTTGCGCGCGAAACGTTCATGGCCCGACTGCGCGAAGCGATAGAGAAACTGGCAGGACTATCGTCGGGATCTTTTCGGGCTGTGAAAAACGACTGACGCAGAAGCTTAGCCTTGCATGCCGCTCCTGAATGGCGCTAAATGTTGTCGATACTCACGGAGGCTGGTGCACATGACAGTCGTGGCAATGCTGTTGGCCGGCGGACAAGGATCTCGCCTTTCGATACTCTCGCAACACCGGGCAAAACCTGCTGTCCCGTTTGGTGGAAACTATCGGATTATTGATTTCACACTGAGCAACGTCATGCATGCGGAGATTCCCTACATAGGAATCCTTACGCAGTATAAGCCCTATTCGCTGATGGAGCATTTTGGAAATGGCGAGTGGTGGGGTTTTTCCGGACGTGGTAGAATAGGCCGCATTCTACCACCGGCAACAGGCGAAGAGGATAGCGATTGGTACGCAGGGACAGCAGATGCCGTATGGCAAAATCGGAATTTCTTGGCCCGCTTCGATCCAGACCTTGTCCTGGTGCTTTCAGGAGACCACATTTACCGGATGGATTATGCGGACCTCATCGCATTTCATCGTGAGCGCAAGGCGGATTTGACAATTGCAATGCAGCGGGTGCCATGGGAGGAAACATCGCGGTTTGGCGTTGCGGAAACGGACAAAACCGGCAGGATTATCCGCTTTCAAGAAAAGCCAAAGAAAGATCCTATTAGCAACTTAGCTTCGCTGGGGATCTACGTGTTCGACACGGACGTTTTGTTGCGGCGATTGGCTGAAGACTCTGAACGAGCCGACAGCAAGCATGATTTTGGAATGAACGTTATTCCTAGTATGCTTGGTCGCGACAAAGTTTTTGCTTACGAGTTTTCGGGTTATTGGCGCGACGTGGGTACTTTGCAGTCCTATTGGGACGCGAACATGGAATCGCTTGATCCGAATTCTGGCTTGGACTTGCTAGGCTGGCAGCTCCACACAAACTATTACGAGCCTCGCCCGCACAATGAGCTCCCACCGCGCGTTAGCCGAGGAGCAGTTGTTGAAGATAGTTACATTGCCCGTGGCTGCGTTGTGGAGGGAAAGGTTGTTCATTCTATCTTGTTTCCAGGTGTGCGCGTCGAGCGCGATGCTGTCATACGAGATTCGATTGTTATGAACAATTCGTGGGTCGGACCAGGGTGTGTGATCGAGCGAGCAATTCTCGATAAGAACGTTGAAGTGGCAGCTTGCTGCAAAATTGGTACTGGCGGCGAGAACGTGCCAAACAAGCAGTTCCCGCATCTCCTCGATACGGGGTTGGTTGTGATTGGGAAAAATGCAAAACTTCCAGCTGGCCTGGAGATCGGCAAGAATGTTTTGATTTACCCCGACACTGCGCATTCGGATTTTGCCGCCGGCAAACTTGAATCGGGAACGACCATCTTTTCTTCGAAAAAAAGCAAAGGAGTCTTCGAGATTTGAAACCACGTTTGTGGCGACATGGGCTCTCCATTCTTGTAGTGTTGAATTTGTGGGCGGCGCTCGTCGTGGTTGGCGAAGTGATTCAGAGCGGCCCATGGAGTGGGCGAACTCTCTTGCCAATTGGACCTAGCGATCCCGCAATTGCAGAAAGTGCATTTGCTGCAGCCATTGTGTGCCGCCATGCGAGCTCGAATTACGAAAGGTTAGCGCTTTTCGAGTCTCTGTCGCAAACGACGTCCACCATGGGGACGCCGTTCTTCGCTGTAATCCAGGTAGCAAACGAAGATCAGATTGATGTGGTCGAAGAGGTAGCGAATCAGCGAGGAATTCGAATTCCGCTCTTTGCGACAACGGATGATTTCCTTGGCAGCCGCGACTTTGCTGTGTTTCTTTTGACTCAAGGTAGAGTCGAAGAGATTCCGGAATTCAGCGCAGACAGGCTAGTGGGAGCAATTGCGTCGAAGCGCCCCTCTTTCTCTGCAGTGCAGGTTGGAGAGGCCCCAACGACATCTTCGGTTGTGTTACCGGCAAGAAATCCCCTGTACGTGAATCAGCGCTACGAGTTTTCTGTGCGGTGGCCAAAGGGGTGGAATTATAAGATTGCGCGCAATAATGATGGGGCAGTGGGTGTGCCGCCCTCGGGGAGTGCCCTCGAGGCCCGTGTTTGGGCGGCACCGGAACTCAAAAGTAGCGATCCGACAGATCCCCCTGCATACGTTCAAATCAAAGATTATTTAAACTATCTAAAATCTCAGGCCCGCGGCGATATCAAAGTAGAAACGAAGCTTAAAGTGTTCGACGGCGACATCGAGGGACGGGACTACACTTATACTTACATACGGGCAGGAAAGGATGGAAAGCCGGATGAAAAGTACAGGGGTCGCGTTCAGGCCTTTGTGGTTGATGGTGTTGCCAAAATGATAAGCGTGGAGGGGCCTGAGGACGAGTTCAAGCGCGAGGAAGACACAATCGACAAGTTTATCTACTCATTTCACCCGACAATCGAATGAAAGTGGCCTGGCAACTCTCCGGCCTTCGTGTCCGTGCGGGGCATGGATGAGAAGGGGATGAGTTAGACGTTTAAGTCTCGCCGGAGAAAAACATAAAAGCCAACGGCAAGACACACGACAATGGCTGTGAGACTTGTTCCCAACATGTAGTAAGTGCTTTCCTGGAACCACGTCTCGTACATCCCCCCTATTTTCGCCAAGGCGATTTTCATCGGCTGGTCATAATACGTGCTGAACACGAATTGCCGAATTTCATACCCCCCAATGCTAATAAACTGTTTGGCCGCGGTGACTGTAAGGAGAAGTCCAAGTGCAATTCCTACGGCAGAGCCCCCTGAGCTAGCTAGAACGCTCACCAAAAAGGCAAATGCGATAGTTGCCAGTTGCGGGAGAAGCGACAACAGTATCCCCATAAAACAGAGCGCCATTTGGACGAGAAACGGAGGGGATTCGATCATAGCGTCGAAGCTAGTGCGCGTTGGGTAGCCCTGAGCAATAAATGCGGCGACCACCGCATTGGCGACAAAAAGTAATACGAGGTAGAATACGGAAGAGAAAGCTTTTGCCACAAGGAAGTGGGTACGAGTCACCGGGCGAACCAGGATTGTTCGCAAGGTGCCCCCTGAAGTTTCCGAAGCTATACTAAGAGCAGCGTACACAGTAGCAAAGATGGGAGTGGTCAGCGTGGCGCTTAGAATGATGGAAGAGATGAAGTAAGTGAAAGATGTTACCTCACCAGGCTGGGCAAAGCTTTCCACACTTTGCTTTGCCACAAGTGCCATAAGCGCACTACACGCCAGGCCTATGTATGGCAGTTTGGTCCGCCATACTTTCACCATTTCGCAGATAAACAGGCGCCGCACTTCCGATAACATTCCGCTATCTAGGCTAAGAACTTTGTGCGGTGCCTTGTAAAGCTAGAAAACAGGGCGTCCCAATTGAACGGAGGTGGCTTTAATGCCACGGGGGAATGGCAGAGCGGATTGAGGTCCACCATTCGGTTTGCCAAGAAAGCAGAAAACGTTGATGCCGGGCCCTTAATTATACGCCGAATTTTAGAGTCTTCAAAATGAGAAGGAGTTCAACGGGTGGCCATTCTGGGCAGGATGATCATTGATACGCATGCGCATTTGCACGACCAAGAATTTGATTATGACTTCAGGGAAGCCCTAGAGAGGGCTAGCGAGGCGGGAGTTAGCCGCATCGTTCTTATAGGCGAAAATGTGCAAAACAGTGTGCGAGCTATCGAAAAAACTCAAATGGCACCGGCCAGGTGGGCAACAGTTGGAATCCACCCCCACCACGCTAAGGAGTTTTCTGCTACTTCGATAAGTAAGCTGCGTGAGTTAGCAACCCACCATCGCGAAACGGTTGTTGCGATTGGCGAAATCGGTCTCGATTTCTATTATGATTTTTCACCGCAGGCAATACAGGAGCGGGCGTTTCGCGCACAGATTGAACTTGCTATGGAGTTGCAGCTGCCTGTGGTCATTCATTGTCGAGAAGCCTACGACCAATCCCTAGAAATTTTGAGGAGTTATTGTGCCAGCTTTGGAAAAGCACCGTGGGGGGTCATGCACTGCTATTTTGGAACTGTTGAGCAGGCTTGGGAGTTTTTTGAATTGGGGATGCTCATCGGCGTAGGCGGTTCAGTGACATTCAAGAAGGCTGAGACAGTCCGCGCGGTTGTGCGAGAACTTCCTCTGGAAGCTTTCGTATTAGAAACCGATGCGCCATACCTTGCGCCTGTTCCCTACCGCGGCAAGCGCAATGAACCCAGCTTTCTGCCGCTCGTCGCTCAACGAGTCGCTGAAATCAAGGGCATAACCGCCGACGATGTTGCTACCGCGACAACGCAAAACGCACAAAGGTTGTTCTGGCCATGAAAGACAAACACGCGATTTCTGATCGAGGGCAGACCCTTGCAAAGACACGCATGGGGCCATCGGCTTCCCGTTGCACCACATAGCACCCACACTCGTTTAATGCTAATTCAAAACGGCTAGGCGTATGCCCACCGGTCTTTTGCCAGACTGACAAATACCACCGTTTCTTTACCAGCAGTAAGATCAAAACAAGATAACCAATAATTGTGGACTGCTCGTGCGGATGTCTTGATGCCCCAAAAGGGGGTGATAAGGCGATTTCTTGTCACCGTTTTCGCTGGAGACAACCCCTATATCTGCCTCTTCAGGGACCTGCTTTGGGAACACGGGCATTGCAGGCTTGGTCATGTGTGGTGCCAGAATGGATCTCTACAAGGCATCTCGGCGAGATTTCTATGAGAAGCTAGAACTGGACGTTATTCTTCAGGTCGATGCGCACTGCTAGTGCGCCTTCAGAATACTCTTTGTGTATAAGATCATAACATGTGCCCCCTGAAAACGTCGAATACAAAATAAAGCTTGGGTTCGGCCGGCCTACGGCGAACAAACTTCATAAAGTGCGTTTTCGAAAACAGAATTGCATCGAAAAATGTTTCACAAGGTTTTGCAATTCGGCAAAGGGTATCCGCGATGAATGATCCCTTTAATCGTTTTTGGTCGGCATCTTCGAGGTCCGTCGGTAAAGAACATTTTTATTGGGCGGAATTGAATGGTACGCAAGTCCATCGCGCCAGCTCCGCTGGGACGAGTCGCTGCGAAAAATTTCGCGAAAATACTCCTGCCCAATAAGTTCGTCCATTCCGAGCCATGAATTCGCGCGGTGCTTGTCTTCATTGGGCACGTAGAGGTAATATTTTATCCCTAGTGAGTCGAGAATCCGAACCCGCTCCTCAATGGGCTTATGGTAGGCCTTCTGCACCTCCCAGTCGTCAAGATGAACGATTCGTATTTGTGGCTCGAGGAGGAGGTGACGGTTTTCATGGGTAAGGACCGTTGTTCCAGGTGCGAGAGAATTGACCTGGCGAAACATAAGCATGTCGCCGTTGAACTCCATACGGTAAAAGAGATCTCGATCTATGAAAAGATTTTTTAGGGCAGAGAGAGTAATTTGAGAGTAATTCTGAGTGCCGAGAGTTCCGCTCGTTTTGAGCTTGAATCCCATGAGTGCCATCAACAGGCCCGGCGCCAGACCAATAATGAGGGTTGCAGCATAAAGTTGGCGACGTGTTCCGACTGTCGGGCATAATTCGAAAACCCTCGCGGCGAAGATTGCGAAAAGAGGCAAGATGACGATGATCTGGTACAGATACATGTCGGCGACAGCATAAGCATAAAACCAGAGGAGACAAAAAAGGAGTGCCGCACACAGGGAAAACTTAGTCCAATCGTCCCAAATTACCGGTAGATCATCTTCCTCCTGTCCCTGTCTACGCCCCCGCCGACGCTTCTCGGCGCGGATTAAAAAACCAGAAAGAAAGAGGACAAATCCTGAGGCCACAAAAGCCATGAAAACTGGGCCAAGTTTCCAGTGATGAGGCCCTGTGACGAAATAATACCACGAATTTAGAATTTTTTCGGCGAGGGTGCTTCCTACCCGGCTAAGCCCATCGCCATTGAGCCGCCACTCCACTTCCGCGGACTTCATGACTTCTGGATTAACATTTTTACTAGGGAAAATGTTATAAAAGAAAGCATAGACGGGGTTCCCTGTCACAACTATGTTGCGAATGTACCATGGAGAGGCGATTAGGAGAGAGAGCGCAACAGTTACGACGAACTGACCTGACCTGAAGAACTTGCGAAGTTGTAGCCGCTCGGTCATCTGTAGCTCCTGCCAGGCCTTTTGGTCGTAGGGAACAAGCTGGATCTCGCCCGTAGCACTCCAGTCATCCTCCCAATCTTCTTCAGCCCATCGCTTGGGAGTAATGGCTGAAAGACGATCCACCAGTTGCTCGCAGGAGCCGCCTCGAACGTGGGCAAGGGCAGTCGCAAGTAATGCCACAGGCCAAAGCACCCACATCAAATAATTTATATGAACCGCAAAGGCAGGAATGAGCCACAGGAGCAATAACGCCTGATATGTTCCCCTGGTTATGTATTGGGCGGCGGCATACAGAAAGGCAGCGGTGTAGAGGATTGCCACAGCATAGTCGCTGGCATATTGAAAATAGGCGATCCCATAGGGAACGGCCCGAAACAGCAGTGCACACGAGGCGGAGAGCAACTTATCTCGGGTGAACTCGAGGACTATAGCGTAGACGAGAATCGTAGCAGCTAGTCCCACCACAGGCGGTAGCAGTTGGGCGTAAACGTCGTGCCACTCGCCAACAAGGGTTGCTGTTTGCGCTGTGAGAAGAGGATACAAATGCGGATAATTTGCGCCAAGCCCTATGCCTACTTGGCCGCAGACTTTAATGGGAAAAGAGTGCTGCAAAAACATCATGCGGGCATAGCCCACGTATAAGATGAGCGAATCCCAGTAAGTTTCGGGCAAGCCCACGGCATGGAGCATCACAAGTAAGGAAATCACACCAATGAGCAACCAGGTGCCTAAGTAATAGAGGCCCTCAGTTTGGTTAGTGGGCGCGAGGCTATTGCGACGGAAATAGGCAATGGCATTTCCCCGCCTGCGGTCCCGAACGAACTGTCCTTCCTCATGGGGATATAGGGGATCTGGGCGCCGCCGCCGCCACCACCTGATTCCTCCGGCGAGAACAAAGAGCAAAACCCACACGACGAGGACAATCGGTTGGTATAGCGCCTTGACGAGCGTGACCAATTCAAACGTCACACCAGCGACCCCCGAGCCAACGACCAGCGCGATACAGGCACGAGGTATAGTTGGCATGCAATCTTCGAACCAATCGAGGATAAGCCAACCAAGAATAATATAAAAGGTAATCATCAGAGCCGAAACGGTCAGCGCAAACCATGGGATATTGTCCCACCAAATGCGATAAGGACCTTGAAAAAGGCTTTGAATAATAAGGGGATAGGCGCCGGGGCTCGTTTGGTCACCGATAAGGAAAGGCGGAATGAGGCGTCCGATGCTCGGCCAGTACGAAACAAGGCCGGAAAACCGTAGCAGTCCTTCGCGCGCAAGAAAGTAGATGAGGAGAATCCAAATCCATGCTAGCACGACCGCGCGCGCCGTGCGCACCCCGATGTCTTCGCGGTACGCGACCTGCTGCCTTTCCGTTCTCTGTGTTTCCAGTGGAGAGTTTTCCATCGTATCTTTATTTGCGCAACTTCAACTGTGGTTCTACGAAAAAATGTCGTGATAAAAACATTGCACGGATTTTATGGGTCAACCGTATTGACGTAGAGTAATGTGAGAAAAGCGCCAGCAAAGGAGGTCACAGATGCGGAATCCGCGTCACGGCAATTTAGCCTTTTTATCAGCGGTCCTTCGTGTGATTGGAATACTGCTGATCATTGCTGGATTCTGCCATGCAGCTGTGTATTTTGCACTCCAGTACAAGACGGCGCCTTCGCTAATGGAGCTTGTGGTGGGAACAGTAGGCAGACTAATGCGCAGTTTACTGACGGGCGTTTTGGCCATGGCTGTGGCACAGGCTTTTTTAGTCCTACTCGACATTGAAGAAAGTGTCCGGCGCACAGCCGACGCCGTCGAGGGGAAGAAAACGGTCCCTACCCCACGCATGGAGTAATGAGACCAGGAAAGGCAGAGAGATTGAAAGGAGCGGCTTGATTTGACTCATGTATTAGTCACCGGAGGCGCAGGTTTCATTGGGTCCCATCTCGTGGAAGCCTTGTTGGCGCGTGGGTATGAAGTCACTGCCATTGACGACCTCTCGACGGGCAGTATTCGAAACCTCGACGAAGCCCGCAAACACAAGAGGTTTTCGTACTACATTGACTCAGTCATGAATGAGCGTCTGATGGCAGAATTGATTGATCGCGCAGACATGGTCTACCATTTGGCTGCAGCCGTGGGCGTGCGGCTCATTGTAGAGAAGCCCGTGCACACAATTGAGACTAACATCCGTGGCACCGAAATTGTTCTCGAGCTAGCCGCCCGCAAAAGAAAAACTGTCCTCATCACGTCAACCAGTGAGGTCTACGGGAAGAGTTCCAAGGTACCGTTCAACGAAAACGACGATTTGGTGCTGGGCTCCACTACCCGGCCACGGTGGGCCTACGCGTGCTCTAAGGCTATAGATGAGTTTCTTGGATTAGCCTATTATCGTGAATTCGGCATGCCCGTGGTGATTGTGCGCTTATTTAATACCGTGGGGCCACGCCAGACAGGCCAATATGGGATGGTAGTTCCGCGATTTGTGACGCAAGCGTTAAAAGGCGAACCGCTTACGGTGTATGGGGACGGGACGCAAACGCGCGCATTCGCGTACGTTGGAGACGTCGTCGAAGCGATGATCGCGCTTACGGAGAACTCGCTAGCTTATGGACAAGTGTTCAACATTGGAAACGACAAGGAGATCTCCATTGCCGAGCTGGCGCAACTCGTCATCCAACGGACCGCAAGCACAAGTCCAATAGAGTACATTCCTTTTGAAAAAGCTTACGATGAGAACTTTGAAGACCTTCAGCGGCGGGTGCCAGACCTGACAAAAGTCCGCAAACTTATTAACTATACTCCGAAGGTCTGTATTGAGGAGATCATTGATAGAGTTGCAGCGTCAGTGAGGTCAACGCTTCGATGAGCAAGAACAAGAAAACGAATGTGCAAGTCTGGGGCGAGCGAATGAAGGAGCCGCCGGATTCGGCAACGGTTGCTTATTGCGCAGGCCGCGATGTGGCGGCGCGCCCCATGGCTGATGCAGTGCTCGTACCCTATGACCTTTGGCAGAATCGCGCCCATGTCACAATGCTTGCCCGCCAAAAGATCATCGAATCACCGGCAGCGATTCGTATTCTTCAGGCCCTCAGCGATTTCGAGCGACGTTGGTTTGAAGGAAAGATTGCACTCGACCCGCAGAAAGAAGATGTTCATATCAATATTGAACACTTCGTTGCCGCCCTGGTGGGGGAAAACGTTGCGGGCAAATTGCACACGGCTCGCAGTCGCAACGACCAGTCAGCCACGGTGGTGCGCATGTACGTGCGCGACCAGCTTCTGAGCTTCGGCGAAAATCTATGCCGGACGACCGAGGCCGTGGTCCAACTTGCTAGTCGCCATCTCAAAACTGTTGTTGCCGGATTGACCCATTACCAGCCAGCGAGCGTGACGACGTTTGGCCATTGGTTCGCTTCCTACGCTCAGGCTTTGCTGCGCGACACTGAGCGAATATTGGCAAGTTACGATCGGATCAATGTTTCGCCTCTGGGCGCAGCAGCATCATTTGGAACGTCGTGGCCGATTGATCGTCATTTCGCGGCGAAGTGCCTTGGTTTCGCTGATGTGCAGGAGAATTCCTTGGACTGCATTACCAATCGGTGGGAAATGGAGGCCGATGCGGCGTCGGCGGTGGCTTTTGCGATGACGCATTTGAGTATCATGGCCCAGGACTTGATTTTGCTAAGTCAGCCACAGTATGGTCTTTTGGAACTGGCGGACCGGCATACCACAGGAAGCTCCATTATGCCGCAGAAACGGAATCCGGATTTTGCCGAGGTGACACGTGCCAAGACTGTGGTTGTCCAACAGCTCATGACGGCGTTGCTGGGGATTGCGAGGGGACTGGTATCGGGCTACAACCGCGACACCCAATGGACAAAGTATCTCATTATGGATATTTTCGCAGAAGTGGAAACCGCACCCGCAGTCTTTCGGTCGGTATTTGAAACTTTGCGCATCAACAAAGAGCGTGCCTACGCGACAGCGTCTGCGCACTTTGTTAATGCCGTCGATGTAGCTGACACCCTCGCCCGTCAAACAGAATTGTCGTTCCGCGAAGCTTACAAAATTATTTCGCGCGCGGTGCGGGAATGCGAAGCGAGCGGGGCTTTGGACAACGAAACCGTTTTAAATCTTTGCCGCGAAGAGGCTCAACAGCTCCCAAGTGGCCCGGTGGTATGCGATCCACTCTCTGTTGTCGGCCAGAAAAACCACGTCGGGGGCCCTGCTCCCGAAGCAGTAGGTGAAACGCTGAGGAGGCTCAAGACGAATGCCCGAGCGCTGGCAAGAGAATTTGCGGTGCGTCGGCGACACCTGGAACGCGCGCAAGAGTACTTGAGACAGGCTATAAGTAGGCTCAAGGCGAACTGACTTTGGGGCGCGCCAGCAAGCGAACATTTGCTTCCCAGCACTGGCATGGCACTGCTAGTATACTTTGAGGGAATGGTGCCAGTGTCAGTCAACTCCACATACCGCTGCCTTGAGCCACAACTGCGAAGCGGCTTTCGCTCCTTTGCCGAGTTCGAGGGGAGGACCCACGCACGAAGGACAGCCATCGCGACACGGGCACTGTTCCACAAGCTCCAAAGCAGCACGGAAAATTGTGGCATACGACTCAAAAACCTTTCGAGCGAGTCCTGTGCCACCGGGGTATTTGTCGTACACAAATAGAGTGGGGAGGGCAGTATGTGGATCGCGCAAATTGGGAACAACGCCTACATCCTTTGGGTCGCACAGGACATAAAGCGGGACAACGTTCGTAAGGACATTGGCGACCCCCTGCAAACCAGCCGCTGCATCAAGCATCCGCTGCTCAAAACCGTGCAGAAGCGATGCGTCGTAGCAAAACCATGCGGCTTCAGTCTGCATTTCTAACGGCGGCACGTTAACTTCACCGTAACCAACGTTTTCGTGAGTTTCAAAACGAAGCTTCTTATACTTTGCGATAACCGTGATGACAGCGACATTTCCGAACGACCGAAAACTAAGGGCGCTAGCGGAAGGCGCAGACGCACGCTTGCCGTTACCACTTTCCGATTCAAGTGATCGGCGGGCTCGCTCGTGACTGTCGTCGACAATGTCGCGCGACGCAGGAACCACATCAGCAGATGTTGGCAGAACGGGGTATTCCTGAGACTGGGCAGCAAGTTTCGTTGAGATGGGCGGTGCTATTTCGACCGAGGTGTCAATAAAGTCCCCGGTTTTCACTTTTTCAGTCATGTCCTCGTAGAGAATACGAATATCCGTTTTTGCGAGGGCCTCTGTATAGTAGTCACTTTTGTGAGGTCGAACGAACGCGGTGCGGCGATCCCAGTCCAGAAGGTCAACGTGGTAAACTTCTCCCAGGTGCATGTAAATAGCTTCGGTGTGGATGAGGAAGGGAGCAGAATCGTAATCAATCTCAGCTATGACCCGGTTTTTGTCAGTAACATCAACAACGACGAAGTTTTCAGCGCTTGCGCTCCGTAGGGAAATATTTTCGCTCGGATAAATATCAGCGGACCAAAACCATTTTTCCCCGACGTGGCGGACAAGATGATCGGCCGCAAGGTATTCTAAAAACGAGCTGGGGTCGATTTTGCCGAATCGCTCACCATTGGAAAAAGGCAGCTCGAACGCAGCGCATTTGATGTGCGCAGCAAGAATGCTAGGATTGTCTGGATTTACGATGGCCATTTCCGGCGGCTTGCCGAAAAAATAATTGGGGTGAGTAACGACGTATTGATCGATAGGAAGAGAGCTTGCAATGAGCACGGCAACGGCCGTGTCGGCCTTGCGTCCGGCGCGTCCAGCTTGCTGCCACGTGCTAGAAACTGAGCCGGGATAACCGGCAAGAATGGCCGCACGTAGTTGCCCAATATCAATGCCGAGCTCGAGAGCGTTGGTGCTTACGATACCTAGAATTTCGCCGGACTTTACCGCTCGCTCGATGATTCGGCGCTCGTTGGGAAGATAGCCGCCGCGGTAGCCGGCGATGCGGTCAGGATTTTGCCTGATGCGGCGCATGGCTTTTTTCAGATAATTCACGAGGAGCTCGACGCGCATGCGGCTCCGTGCGAAGATGATCGTCTGGATATTGTCAGCAAGAAACCGTGTGGCAAGGCGGCGCGCTTCGTTAATTACATTGCGCCTTATCCCTAAGGCCTCGTTCACGACAGGCGGGTTATAGAATACGAAAAACTTTTCACCAGTGGGCGCTCCACTCTTGTCGATCAGACTGAATTCTCGCTCGCACAATTTTTCGGCTATCTCTTTAGGATTGGCTATTGTAGCGGAGCAGCAAATGTACTGCGGGTGGGCGCCGTAGAATTCACAAATCCGCTGCAGGCGCCGCAAAACGTTGGCAACATGCGAACCAAAAACGCCGCGATAATGATGAATTTCGTCAATGATCACAAAGTCAAGGTGCTCAAAGACCCGGCTCCATGCAGTGTGGTTAGGCAGGATGCCAGTGTGTAGCATATCCGGATTGGTGAGGATGATGTTGCCTGCAGTGCGAATGGCTTTGCGAGCAGAAGCTGGGGTGTCTCCGTCGAACGTAAAGAATTTTACGTGACCGCCTGTGTCGGCGGCTAGCTCCTCTAGCTCGATGTACTGGTCCTGGGCAAGTGCTTTAGTCGGGTATAAGTAGATAGCACAGCGCTTCGGATCCGTGAGTATTCGCTGGAGGACAGGGAGATTGAAGCAGAGGGTCTTGCCCGACGCTGTGGGGGTTACTACGACAACGTTTTTTCCTTCCAGAACCTGGGCCACGGCTTCAGCTTGATGGGAGTAAAGCTTATCAATGCCACGGCGTTTTAACGCTTCGCGCAGACGAGGGTCGAGAGGCGTGGGAAAATCAGCATAGTTCGGCGCTTGAGCGGGAATGTGGGCAACATAAGTAATGTTGCGTGCGAGATGCGGAGTGGACAATATGCGATCGATAACACTGCGGAGATTTGGTTGGGATGGCCTAGAGGACATCGTCGTTTCCTTCGCAAATACTGCTTTTCAAAAGTGGTGCTCACTAGAGTGTAGGGCGGAGCAAGTGGTGCTCAATGCCAAATGTTAGACGACAATGAAAGAGATTATGAGGAAAGATCGTGGGCGAAAGTCAGTTGGCACGCTCAGGCACTGGCTCGAGTACGCCGGATGGTTGGCGATGGCAATGGTACTGCGCTGGCTGCCGCGCCGCGCCCTTGTATTGTTGGCAGATGCGCTCGGCTGGTTGCTCTATCGTGTCGCACGGGTGCGTCGCTCTGTGGTGGAGGAAAATCTGAGGCGCGCCTTTGGCACAACCAAGTCGAGGCGAGAGCTTGATCGCATTGCGCTTCGGGCCTACCAGAACGCTGTTCTTACATTCTGCGAATTTGTACGGCCTGACTACGTGGGCCAAACAGCAGTTGCACTTTATAGCGACGTGATTGGCCTAGACCATGCACTTCCGTTCATCAAGAAACCAGCTGTGTTTCTCACGGCACATATGGGCAATTGGGAATTACAGGGGGCAGCGATCTCCGCGATGGGCTTTCAAGTGGACGCTGTTCTGAAACCGCTGCATAATCCCTTTATTGACGGGTGGGTTGCGCGCCGACGGCAACAGGCAGGGTTTGGGCTCATTCCGACGACGGGGTCGCTAAAACGCATTGTCAGCTCAGTACGCCGCGGACGCCACCCAGTATTCCTCGCGGACCAGGATGCGCGCCGTTCGGGGCTGTTCGTAGATTTCCTCGGCTCCCCTGCTTCTACCGCAGCTGGACCGGCCTTTTTTGCCCTTAAGTTGGGCGTGCCCATTGTTGCAGGATTCTCCGTGCGTAACTGGGACCGACTTCGTACGTTGCGACTTCTAGTTTTTCCTCCACTTCACGCCGATCCCGATGCGCCTTTTGAAGAGGAAGTGGAGCGGCTTACCAAGGCTCACGTGCAACTACTTGAGCAAGTGGTCAGGGAGCATCCCGAGAGCTATTTTTGGCTTCATCGCCGTTGGAAAACACGGCCCAAGGCGAAAGCCGGTAGTCTGTAGTAAGTGAACTCGGTGGCCCTGAGCTCCGCAGGAAGCAGGAAATGCGCCAGGCTGCCAGGGCGGGAGAGGACGTTTTCGCGTTGCATTAACAGAAAGGGGGCCAGTTATAGTCGGTGGCGATGGTTCGCGTAGAGCACGTATCAAAGTATTTTGGTGACATCAAAGCTGTGGACGACCTGAGCTTTGAGGTTCTCGAGGGCGAGGTTTTAGGTTTCCTCGGACCCAATGGCGCGGGCAAAACCACAGCCATGCGGATTTTGACGTGTTACTTTCCCCCCTCGCAGGGACGCGTGACCGTGGGGGGATTTGATGTCGTTACTGACTCTGACGAAGTACGTCGCATCGTCGGTTATATGCCAGAACACGTGCCAGTTTACCGTGACATGACAGTAGAGGACGCGCTGGACTTTGTGGCTCATGCAAAAGGCTATGGCCCTGCTGCGAGACGACGCTTTGTTGATTCAGTGATCGAGGAGACAGGTCTGGGGACGGTGCGCAAGCGCCTGATCGGACACCTGTCGAAGGGCTACCGCCAGCGTGTGGGTTTAGCCCAAGCTTTAATTGGTGAGCCCAAGGTGCTTATCTTAGATGAGCCCACAGTTGGGCTCGACCCGCGCCAGATTGCAGAAGTCCGCCAGCTGATCAAAAATATGGCAGGTCGCCGAACAGTGATACTGAGCACTCATATTCTGCCCGAAGTGCAGATGACGTGTTCACGGGTCGTCATTATCAATCAGGGGCGGATTGCAGCTAGTGGGACGCCCCAAAAGCTAACCACCCAGATGCGCGGGGGCACGCAGGTTGTTGTTAAGGCCATCGCACCGGAGCAAAAGCTGCGGGAGATGCTCGAACAACTCCCTCAGGTGAAAAAAGTAATTCCGCGGGAAACCTTGCCGACGCAAGCCAGCGATGATGGGACGATAGGTGATCGGCTTTGCGAATTGGTTGTCGAAACCAGTTCACTCTCGCCCGAAATAAATACCACAGTGGCTGATGCAGTGGTGCGACGCGGATGGCGCCTTGTGGAACTCTATGAAGCAGGCATGACGTTAGAAGAGATCTTTCTCAGAGTTATCGCGAGTGATACGGCTGAAGCTTCCACAGGTAAGGCCGACCTGCAGGAGAAAGCATCCGCGGAGGTCATGAAGTCATGAGGGTGCACTTTTATCCAATACTTCGCCGAGAACTTAAAAGCTATACGACGAGCCCAACAGTCTACATAGCCGCTGGACTGTTTCTCTTTATGAGCGGTTTGCTTTTTTACGGCATTCTGGAGAATTTCTCCCTATTATCAGGCGACGCGCAGTACCGGCGGGAGATGGGCTTTGAGAAGCTCAATTTTACACGCCACGTCGTATCCAATCTTTATTGGATCATTAACTTTCTCCTGCTATTTGTAGTGCCAGCATTTACCATGCGCCTGATAGCGGAAGAAAAAAAGACGGGAACTTTTGAACTGCTGGTTTCACTTCCCTTTCGTGACTGGGACATTGTCGTTGGGAAATTCCTCGCCGCCTATGCCGTTCTCGGCGTTATCTTGGGTATTTGCGGCTACTATGTTCTCATTATGATGCGCTTTGGCACACCAGAATTGCCAGTTGTGGCAGTTGCGTACCTGGGGAGTTTTATCGTTGCAGCTGCGTATGTGGCGATAGGTCTTTTTGCGTCGTCGCTGACGGAAAATCAAATAGTTGCGGCAATTCTGGCTTTTGTGATCTTGTTGGGGCTTTATCTTATAGGCGACTTCACGACGCCGGCAGCGGGAGGGATTTCGCGTGTGCTTGAGGCCCTTTCATTTCGCTACCACAGCGAACAATTTACCCATGGTTTGTTGAGGGTGCAGGACGCGGGGTATTTTGCCGTTGTAGTTGTTGCAGCTCTATTTATGACGTGTCGAGTTCTGGAACTGAGGAGGTTGCGCCCCTGATGCGTCCTCTTCGTCTCTTATCTTACCTTGGTCTGTTGATGCTTCTCAGTGGATTGGTAGCAACTGGTCTCCACGGACGCTTTACAGCTGTGACCGCCCCAGTTTGCATCGTCGGTCTGTTGTTGGCACTTTTGTTTTTTGCTCCCCAAACGACGCGCAACCTGAAGCTCTACAGCTATTTTGGTGCGTACAGCACGCTTGTGATCGGAACGCTGGTTCTCCTTTTTTTGATTTTGGAGCGCCACGGCTGGCAGTACGATGCCACACGTAATAAACGCTACAGCCTGACGCCCATAACACTCAATTTTCTCAAGCGTCTTCCCCAGCCGGTGCACATCACGGCCTTTGTTGCCGAAACGGAAAAAGATCAGGCACGGCTGCTATTGGAACAATACGCTGCAGCCTCGCCTAAGGTCAGTTATACCATTGCCAATCCTTTTCGTGAAGCGATGTTAGCGCGCCGCTACGGGCTGCAGGTAATGCCTGGGGACATTTTTATTGAGGCTGTGACAAGTTCCACTCAGGCAAACACGCGGGTGACACGAGTCAATCGCATTAGCGAGCAGGACATCACCAATGGGATAGTGCAGGTTTTGCGAGATCGAGACATTGTGCTCTATTTCCTGATAGGACACGACGAGCTCCCGTTGGAAAGAAGCACAGCTCTCGCGACGCTCGCGGGCCAGAAGGTATCTTTGCGAGATCTTGCGTGGGTTCGAGATCAGCTAGAACGGATGGGGATGCGGGTGGTTCCCCTCTCGTTAGCGCAGCGAGGGCGGGTGCCAAGCGATGCTAGCGCCGTCGTGTGGGTTGGCCCGCGCAGCGATCTCTCGGGTTTAGAGGCTCAGCTTTTGCGGCAGTACCTGGAGGAAGGTGGACGCGTACTCTTACTCTTGCCCCCCGACCTTCCGCAAACAACGGGGGAAATCAGTTCGGTTTTTCGCAATGTTGGCGAGCTCCTCGGACGTTTTGGCATCATTTTGCCTAATGAGTTAGTGGTGAGAGTGGGTGCCGGCCAGCCGAGCATGGACCATTTCAGTGTCCCAGCGATATTCCTGCCTCACCCGATCACCGATATCTCACTAGAGGAGCCACTATTTTTTACTTACGCGCGACCGGTTCAGCCAGCATCCCTGCTTCCTTCGGATATGCGTGTGGACACCATCGTTCAAAGTCCTGGCGATTGCGTGCGTTTGAGTAGCGCTGAGGTTGCCACTGCGATCGTTCGCCGTCAGGATCTATCCAAAGCGTTTTCCCCCCAGGAAATTGGAGCCGTACCGTTGGGAGTTGCAGCACTGAGAGTGGACCCCAACAAACCAGAGGAAAAAGCCGCACGCCTGGTGGTTTTTGGGAATTCCGACTTTGTGTCGAGTGAGCGCATCAACCAGAAAGGGTGGCTGCTTTTTAGCAATGCCGTAAACTGGCTAGTACAGTCAGGGGAGCTTCTGCCCATTCCGTCCGTGGACATTGAAAATACGCCAATTGTTCTCAGCGAGGGAGAGCGGCAGTTTTTGTTTCTCACGATGGTGATTTTCGTGCCTACTTTTGTTGGTTTGATCGGCCTAGGCTACAGCTTAGCGAGGCGGGAGCGGCAATGAGCGCGAAGAGACTTATTTTTGCAACCCTAGCGTTCATTTTGGCGCTTGGGCTGTATCTTGTGGACCGCATGCAGGCAGAAAAAGCGGTGTATGCCGCGGTGAACGAGGCCTCTTTAGCTCCTGGCATTAACGCTAGTGAAGTGCAGGAAATAGAGCTCCAGAACAGGTTCGGAGTGATCCGGCTTCAGCGCGACAAAAAAGACTGGTGGATGCGTTCTCCGGTCGATGCCCCTGCCGACAGAGAAACGGTTGAGCAGCTTCTTGTGAACGTCACGGGAGCACGCAAGCGCAACGAAATCTCTGCGGAAGAGCTGGAGCAATATGGGCTGGATAATCCAATTGTTCGCCTAACGCTAAAAACCTCGAAGGGTCAGATATTTGAACTTCTGATAGGCTTAACGTCCACATACACAGGACAAGTGTTTGCCACCTATCCTCAGTCGAAGCGCGTGTTTACCATCAGTGAAGGTGTGAAGAACACTTTGCTTCGCCAGCCCTTAGATTTCCAAAGAACGCGACTCGTGGAAGTCGATGTAGGAGCACTGGATTCCTACACAACGATCCGGTTCGAGCAACCCAATAGAACTCTGGAATTGCGCAATGAGCGCGGCCATTGGCAGATTGCGATTCCAGAAACGGCGCCAGCGGAAAACGCTGTGGTGGAAGAATTCCTTCGTCGCGTGAGCATGTTGCGAGCGTCGGGATTCGTGACTCAGGATTCAGACAAACCGACAAGTTTAGCTGCAGCACTTGAGGCCTTATCGCGCCCAGTGCTGAAATTCGAGCTCAAACATGCTACTCAACCGGCGCAGCAGCTTGTGGTTGGCCGTTTGGGGCCAGGGGAGCGGCCAATTTACGTTGCAAAAACTAACAATGCGCCCGAGATTCTCCACTTTGGCCACGAGAAATTCGCCGAGTTCGATGTAGATGAGAATCACTTTCGGTCGCGTAATCTGTTCACGCTGCGCCCCACCGATGTGGGCTACGTGATTTTTGAAATCGGCCGCGCACGAACGGATCTCATGCGCAACGAAAAAGGTGAGTGGGAGTTTGTCGGCGATGCGACGCGGCGAGTGGATCAGGATAAGGTTAACGCGCGGCTCGAATCGCTGCTGGGCCTCAAAATACGCGAGTACGTGGATAGCGACCCGCGCGATGCCTCGGTTTACGGTTTAGCTCCGCCACGATTTCGCTTTACGGTGACAGCGCGCGACAAATCGCGCAGCGAAATTCTCGAAATTGGCAAAAGCGAGCCACAGAACGTCACCAGCGTTTATGCGCGTAAGGGGGGAGACGCAAAAGTTTTCACTATTGAGATGGGACGGGAATTGATCGTGCTCCCTGAGAGCTTAGCGGATCCCCATTTCGCTGCCTTCGACGACAAAAAGGCCGTACGTGTGACGATTGAACTAGGTGGGGAAAAATACGATCTGCGGCGCGACGGCCCCGAATGGAAGGTACTGAGACCTGGACACAACGTTTACTCGCCTGTAGACCTTGGAAAGTGGCGCCGTGTAGTTGAGACTTTGCAACGCCTAAAATTTGAGAAAGATTTCACAGCCAGCGGGGAGCAGGTTATTGCCCCAGTGGAACAGCAGACACTGCGGCTGACGGCCTACGGCGACAACGAAACAGTGCTCGTCTCCTTTGAGGTCGGCAAACGCCTGCCCAAGACTTCTTTTGTTACGGACGGACAGAAACGCGTTTACGAAGTGTTGAACTCCGAGCTGGATCTTCTGCTTTCACAATTGCGCTCACTACTGGAATAAGCTTCTCATGCGACATTGCGGCACCAGGTAATAAAATAAGTGAGGGCGCCTCTGATCGGGCGCCCTGTGCTTAGCAATCGTTGGGGGTTACGCCAGTTCAGCGTTTTTCCATGGGGACATAGTCCGTTATGGTTTCCCCAATGTAAATCTGCCGCGGCCGCGCAATGCGGGCCGTCGGGTCGTCGTGTTGTTCTTTCCATTGAGCAATCCAGCCCGGCAAGCGGCCAATGGCAAACATGACTGTAAACATGTTTAACGGGATTCCCAGAGCACGCATGATAATGCCGCTGTAGAAATCCACGTTGGGGTAGAGCTTGCGCTCGACGAAATAAGAATCCTGAAGGGCAAGTTCCTCAAGTTTGCGAGCAATATCAAGCAAGGGGTCGTTCACGCCAAGTTTGGCGAGCACTTTGTCGCACTGTTCTTTGAGGATTTTGGCGCGCGGATCGAAGTTCTTGTACACGCGATGGCCAAAGCCCATCAGCCTGAAGCCGCTGTCTTTGTCCTTTGCCATTTTCAAGCACTGCTCGGGCGTCAAGCCGCCCTTGTACATAGCTTCAAGCATCTCGATGACGGCGACGTTCGCTCCGCCGTGAAGTGGCCCCCACAAAGCACAAACACCCGCCGCGCAGGAGGCAAACAGATTTGCCCGGCTGGAACCAACCATGCGCACTGTGGATGTGCTGCAGTTTTGCTCGTGATCTGCGTGAAGAATGAGCACAAGATTTAACGCGTCCTCTACTTCGTGGGGGACCTCGTACTCGGCGTAGGGCATGGAGAACATCATATGGAGGAAGTTTGCACAGTAGCGACGCTTCGGATCAGGGTACATGAAGGGGAGGCCACGCGAACGCCGATACGAGTATGCTGCGATGGTGCGCACCTTACTGATAAGCTTTGCTGCCGCGTGCTCGAAGGCTTCATCGTCTTCAAACTTTGAAAACTGCGGCTCAAAGCATGACAGAGTGTTTATCATCGCAGACAAAATTGCCATGGGGGGCGCATCAACGGGGAAACCCTCGAAGTGGTGCTTCATGGCTTCGTGCAAGGGAGCATACTCGGTTAGTAAAGCACTAAAGCGTTCAAGCTCTTCTTTCTTAGGGAATCGCCCGAATATGAGTAGCCACGCTACTTCGACAAAATTGGGGTGGTCGACAAATTGTTCAATGGGCACTCCGCGATAACGAAGAATCCCCTTTTCGCCGTCGATAAAAGTGATAGTGCTTTTGCAGCTGCCGGTATTTCCAAATCCGGGATCGTAGGTAATATAGCCAGTCTTGGAGCGGAGGTTCGTGATGTCGATGGCTTTTTCACCCTCAGTTCCCACAATCACAGGCAATTCGATTGTCTGATCGCCGAGGATTAATTTCGCCGTTTCTGTCATAGCTGTTTACTCTCCTCTACTCTTTTATTGGGGTAAGTTGCGACGCCTCATTTTAGTTAAAGGCCAAAAAGGGGACAAATTCAATCTAAAAAGGGACATATCAGTGGGTTGTGAGCCGGGAGATAGAACTTCTTTCACTTCTATTATTTTTCGCTTGCGGCACGCATGTAACGGCTACGGAATGCCGCGCGGGAAGCGTAAACTTGGGGAGTAATTGCGGTTACGGTTGCAGTGTTGCTGCTGCACCCCCCAAGCTAGCAAAAACAACTGTGTGAAAGGAGCAGCGCATGGCTGATCGAATTATGATCGCCGTTGACGGCAACGAAGCGGCAGCAAGTGTCGCTTACCGTCTCAACGAGGTGATCGCGATCTATCCAATCACTCCGTCGTCGCCAATGGGCGAGTTGTCGGATGAGTGGGCAGCAAAGGGAAAACCGAATTTGTGGGGAACTGTGCCCCAGGTCACTGAGATGCAGTCCGAAGGAGGTGCAGCGGGCGCCGTCCACGGCGCACTGCAGGCCGGAGCCCTGACGACCACATTTACTGCAGCGCAGGGTCTCCTGCTTATGATCCCTAACATGTACAAGATTGCCGGTGAATTAACTGCTATGTGCATGCACGTGACGGCGCGCACGGTGGCAACACATGCGTTGTCCATCTTCGGCGATCACTCCGACGTCATGGCGTGCCGGCAAACAGGATTCGCCCTGCTTGCATCCGGAAGTGTGCAGGAGGCGCATGATTTCGCGTGCATCGGTCAGGCAGCGTCGCTTCATTCGCGAGTCCCATTCTTGCATTTCTTTGATGGGTTCCGCACATCACACGAAGTTTCGAAGATTTGCTACCTGACGGACGATGAACTTCGTCAAATGGTGCCAGATGAGCTTATCGCTGCTCATCGAGCGCGGGCCATGAATCCAGAGAAGCCTGTCCTTCGAGGAACGGCTCAAAATCCGGATGCTTTTTTCCAAGCACGAGAAGCATGCAATCCGTTCTATTTTGCCTGCCCCGGCCACGTGCAGGCGGTGATGGATCAATTTGCGAAAGTCACGGGAAGAGCTTATAAGTTGTTTGATTACGCTGGTGATCCTGAAGCCGAGCGCGTAATCGTGATCATGGGTTCCGGCGCTGAGACCACCCATGAGACAGTCGAGTGGCTGATGAGCCGTGGCGAGAAAGTGGGTGTGGTAAAAGTCCGCCTGTATCGTCCGTTTGACGTGAAGGCTTTCGTTGAAGCTCTGCCGGCAACGACCAAAGCTATCGCGGTGCTGGACCGGACAAAGGAGCCCGGCGCTGTTGGTGAGCCACTATATCTTGACGTCGTAGCAGCTCTCGATGAGGCAGAAGCTCTCGGAATCTCCAAATTCGCGGCTCAGCCTAAAGTCATTGCCGGGCGCTACGGTCTCTCCTCAAAAGAGTTCACTCCGACGATGATCAAGGCTGTTTACGACGAACTCTCGAAGGAAAAACCGAAACGGCACTTCACCGTCGGAATTATGGATGACGTGACCCACCTGTCGCTGTCCTATGACGCAGATCTCGACATTGAGCCGGACGATGTTCAGCGCTCAGTGTTCTTCGGTCTCGGGTCCGATGGTACGGTGGGGGCCAATAAGAACTCCATCAAGATCATCGGTGAAGAGACGGATAACTGGGCACAGGGTTACTTCGTCTACGACTCAAAGAAGGCTGGAGCCGTGACCATATCCCACTTGCGGTTCGGCCCACGCCCGATCCGAAGCGCCTATCTTGTCAGGAAAGCCCAGTTTGTTGGCTGTCATCAGTACAACTTCCTCGAGAAGTACGATGTGCTTGACTATGCGGCGCCTGGGGCTGTTTTCCTGCTTAACTCCCCACTAGGGCCTGACAAGGTCTGGGACGATCTGCCACGAGAAGTGCAAGAGCAGATCATCGAGAAAAAGATCAAGTTCTACGTGATCGACGCTTACGATGTGGCGGCTAAAACGGGTATGGGGCGCCGCATCAACACCATCATGCAAACGTGCTTTTTTGCAATCTCCGGGGTGCTGCCGCGCGATGAGGCTATCGCTCAAATCAAAAACGCCATCGAAAAGACTTACGGCAAGAAGGGGTCGGAGGTGGTTAAGAAAAACTTTGAAGCCGTGGACCAGACGCTTGCCAACCTGTTTGAGGTCCCGGTACCTGCGCAGGCCACATCTCAGAAACGGCGGCCGCCGATCGTCGCAGATGAAGCTCCGGACTTCGTAAAGCGCGTGACTGCTGTGATGCTGGCTAACAAAGGCGACCTCTTGCCCGTGAGTGCTTTCCCAGTGGACGGCACGTGGCCTACTGGCACAGCAAAGTGGGAGAAGCGAGCCATTGCGCTTCAAATTCCTGTATGGGATCCGAAGATTTGCATCCAGTGCAACAAATGCTCGCTGGTGTGCCCGCATGCAGCGATTAGGCCTAAAATCTATGATCCGTCGTACCTCGAGAAGGCGCCGGCAACGTTCAAGAGCGTGGACTTCCGCTCGCCAGAGTTCAAGGGGCTCAAGTACACGTTGCAAGTGGCCCCTGAGGATTGCACCGGCTGTGAGGTGTGCGTAGCCGTTTGCCCGGCGAAAGATAAAACCAACCCGAAGCACAAAGCTCTCGACATGAGTCCGATGCCGCCGTTGCGGGAAAGTGAGCGTGAGAATTTCAAGTTCTTCCTCGAGCTTCCTGAGTTTGATCGCGCAAAGCTGGAGATCTCGGTTAAAGGCACTCAGTTCATGGAGCCGCTCTTCGAGTTTTCGGGAGCTTGCGCCGGCTGCGGCGAAACACCCTACGTGAAACTGCTCACGCAGATGTTCGGCGATCGTGCCCTTATCGCCAACGCAACCGGATGCTCCTCAATCTACGGCGGCAACCTTCCGACGACACCCTACACAACGAACCGCGACGGCCGCGGGCCCACGTGGAATAACTCGTTGTTCGAGGATAATGCGGAATTCGGGTTCGGCTTCCGGCTCGCGATTGATAAACAAAAGGAATTCGCTGAGGAGCTACTGAAGAAATTCGCATCGCAGATTGGCGAGCAACTGGTTAACGAGATTCTCACAGCCGATCAGAACACCGAGACCGGCATCGCTCAGCAGCGCGAGCGGGTGAAAGTGCTGAAAGAAAAGCTCGCGAAGATTGACAGTGACGATGCAAAGCGCTTGGCGCTACTTGCTGACTACCTTGTAAAGAAGAGTGTGTGGATCGTTGGCGGTGACGGGTGGGCGTATGACATCGGTTACGGTGGACTCGACCACGTCTTCGCCATGAACCGCGACGTGAACATTTTGGTACTCGACACAGAAGTCTATTCGAACACGGGTGGTCAGCAATCGAAAGCCACACCACTGGGCGCAGCAGCGAAATTTGCGATGGCAGGTCGTGAGCTAGCAAAGAAGGACCTTGCACTCATGGCGATGAGCTACGGCAACGTCTACGTTGCCCGCGTGGCGTTTGGCGCCCGCGATAACCAGACCGTTCTGGCGTTCAAAGAGGCAGAATCCTTCCCGGGAACGTCGCTCATCATCGCGTACTGCCATTGCATCGCCCACGGATACGACCTTGTCCACGGCCCAGAGCAGCAGAAGCTGGCTGTTGAGAGCGGTTATTGGCCGCTGTTCCGGTTTGACCCACGGCGTGCTGCTGCCGGTGAATCGCCACTGAAGCTGGATTCACCTCCGCCGAAATACGATGTTGCCGAATTCATGCGCAATGAAACGCGCTTCCGGATGGTTGAGCAAATGAATCCAGAGCGATTCAAGAAGCTTGTGGAGGCGGCTCGCCATGAGGTGCGGACTCGTTACCATCTCTACGAGGAATTGACGAAAGCTTTTGCGGCTGACGGCGGAAAGAAAGACAACTAAGGGAGCGGACTATGGACCTTTCGACAACCTACCTTGGACTGAAACTGGCTCATCCGTTCATGCCGGGTGCATCACCGTTGGTGGACGACCTCAGCGTTGTGAAGCGCTTGGAAGACGCCGGTGCTTCCGCGATTATCATGCACTCGGTGTTTGAGGAACAAATTCTGCGCGAGGGGATGGCGACCCTAGGTGCCATTGAAGAAACGTCTGAGGCTTACGCCGAAGCACTCAGTTTTTTCCCCAAGGCAGATGAATTCAGGCTAGGCCCCGATCAGTACCTCGAGCAGATTCGTAAGATCAAAGAGTGTGTCAGCGTACCGGTTATCGCCTCGCTGAACGGCTCCACGCCGGCGGGCTGGATCGAATATGCAAAACTCATCGAACAAGCAGGAGCTGACGCGCTAGAGCTCAATGTCTACATCCTTGCCACCAACCCGTGGGAGACAGGAGAGACCATAGAGCAGCGTGTGCTCGACATCGCCCGCGGAGTAAAGAAGGCGGTCAAAATTCCCGTCGCGGTGAAACTCTCGGTTTTCTATTCGTCGCTGGCTAATCTGGCGAAAAAGCTCGACGAAGTTCCGGTCGATGGCCTTGTGCTCTTCAATCGCTTCTATCAGCCGGATATTGACATCGAGAATTTAGAAGTTGTGCCCACGCTGCATCTGACCGATTCGTCGGAGCTTTTTATGCGCCTGCGCTGGAACGCGAGTCTCTACGTCAACGTGAAGGCAACGCTAGCGATTTCTGGCGGAGTACAC
>JANZZJ010000004.1 GCA_026419455.1 Candidatus Sumerlaeaceae bacterium
GACGCCCCAGAGTTGGTTTGCATTTCCCCGCCGTGTCGGCTTGGTAGATGGCCGCGATATCAGCTGCTGCTACAGCCACATTGAACAGTTCCAGCTCGTCAATTGCAATTTCGCAATGTGGGTGGCTGCTAGTGGCAACGAGGAAGTTTCGCCCGATAAAAAGCGGGTTCACAGTATCCACCGAGGCGGTCAACGGCGCAAAAGTGCCTACGGCAGTGCCGTTAAGGTAAAATGTCCCTGTAGCTGATCCGCCTGCTGGCCGCGAGACTACCACTGCAACATGGTGCCAGGTGTTAAAGCTCATTCCCAACGAGCTGTTCGACGCATACGTCGTGCCGTTCATGACAAGGTACATCGTGTCGCCCAGAAGGTAGAACGAAAACCCCTTCTGGTTGGTGCCGTCGTATTTTTCAACCACTGGGTATAAGTGGGACGGCGAACAGCCGACGAGTTTAACCCACGCATCGAGAGAAAAACTCCCCGTTCCGAAATCAAGTTCGGCGTGAGGTGCTACCTGGACGTAGTTTCCATTGCCAAAGAAGTACTGTGCGCCTCCCACTTTGCCAACTGTTGCCTGCGGTGGGACGGCAGGCGAGGGCACGCCGTTGTTTTGCACGCTTCCTCCAAGGTCAAAATAGGTAGCTGTTCCCAGGGGTTCATCTAGCGGATACCACGCTACCATTCCCGCTGGTGGTTGCACGCAGTTGGCTTGCGGACAATCACAGTCGAAATTGACTGTAGCCGTATTGGGGCAGCAGCCAGCTTGCACCTGCACTCCGCCTGCTGGGCGAATAGTGCACACCGGATTGGTGGCGACGACAGTATAAGTCTGCCCGCAAACAAGTGTGCAGCTCGTATCAAACTCGCCTACAAGGGCACCAGTGGTACCTGGCACTAGGACAGGTGACCCACTGCTCACCACTTGGCCGGCGGGATCCACAACCTGAACCACAGTTCCCGACGTGCAGTTTGCAGGCAGGTGCACAACAATGCGGCCCTGCTGAGGTGGCGGTGGGGGACAAGGGAATGTCACGCTCGCAAAATCTGGGCAGCATCCAACGTTGACCGACTGCGTGCCAATGACTGCGCCCGCATTCGTTACAGTTACATTGTATGTTGCGGGACAAGGCAGTGTGCAATTCGTATCGAAGAAACCTTGTGCGTTAAGAGTCCCTGTCGTCACCACGTTCCCAGTAGCATCGGAAATGGTGACCTCTCCGCCTCCAGCGCAGGGAGCATCCACGGTGACAGTTAGCCGCCCTTTTGGTGGTGGTGGACAGTCGCAATCCAAGTTCACGGTCGTCGCATCCGGACAACACGCCGCTTGCACTTGAATCCCATTGGGCGGCAGAATTCTGCAGTTCGGATTTGTCGCCGTGACGTGATATGTTTGCCCGCAGACGAGAACGCAGCCACTGTCAAATTCGCCGGCCACAAGTCCTGTCGGCAATTGCACAAGCTGCGCACTACCGCTGGTGACTACGTTGCCCAGACTGTCAACAATGCTCACTGTGGTCCCCGGCGTACACGTTTCTGGCAAACGCACCACGATGCGCCCCGGTCTCGGCGGTGGCGGACAATCGCAATCGATTGTAACCCGCGCGACATCGGGACAGCACGAAACCACCACCTGCGACGGGTTCACCGTGACTGAGCATTGTGGATTGGTGGCAGTGACAGTGTAGGTCGCGCCGCAGGGTAAGTCGCAGCCCGTGTCAAAGAGTCCCTGGGCATTCACCGTACCCGAAGCAACAAGCGCATTGTTGGCATCGTAGACACTTACAACCGTTCCTGGTGGGCAGTTTTGGCTTGTCATAGCTATAATTCGTCCTCGCGGTGGCGGACATTTGCAGTCGAAGCGAACCGTCGACATCGCGGGACAGCATGACACTTGCACGATCTTCGACGAAGGAGTGAATGTGCAGCTGGGGTTAGAGATTTTTACCACGTAGCTTGTCTGGCACTTAAGCTTGCACCCAGTGTCGAAGAGTCCCGCCCCATTCAGCGGACCACTCATCACCAAATTGCCCGATAGGTCAAGGATCTGGACGGTAGTGCCAGCGACGCAGTTGGGTGGTACTCCCACCACGATCCTCCCGCCATTTTGCGAGCAAATGCAAGTAAACTTTACTTTTGTCACCTCCGGACAACACCGCACCCCGACCGTTTGTTGAGCCGGCGTAAAAGTGCAGCTCGGGTTAACAGGTTTCACGATGTACTTCCGTGGACACGGCAAGGTACAGCCTGAGTCGTAAGTCCCGGCGGCATTCGGGCTGAGGGTGGCCACAACGCTACCACTTGCTGGATCAATGATTTGGACCACTGTACCCTGCTGGCATTGTCCCGCCAACGTAACCGAGATGCGACCACCGTTGCTGGTTTGCTGGGCTTGGACTGCCAGCGGGCTGAAAAGCAAAACGCTAAGAAACGCACACAGCATTACCGCAAACGCTTTCATGATGACACTCCATGGTACTAAAGTTTGAGTTGAGAGGCTGTGCCGGCGTTCTCGTTCCTCCACCCAAAGGGTAGCCTGCCATCTTGAACTTCAAGGGGGCTCTTCCCTCCCGGAAAGATCATGAGGTCGGCACAGCGAAAGAAGCACTACCCATTGGGGACGGCTTTTTCATCAACCCTCCTTTCTAAGGAAATCGGCAATTCGCTACTGATTTAGAAATAGTACCAAATCATTCCTGTTGTCAACACCTTTCTTCGCAATGCGTAGTAACGCAGGAAATTCCTTGCACTAGGAGGCATGCGTCTAGATTCCTAGCACCATGCTGCGTGCCCACATGGCGCTTTCAGGTTCTGGATGGGCGTCAATGTCGTGGCTCTGGCTAGGGCATCGGATGTTGAGTCGAATCGGCGATGCCGACAAAATTGCTCTGTTCTTCTGGCGAGAGCGCGGTGTTATTGCACACGTCGAGAGTGTGAAAACCATAAAATGTGTAGGGAATGAGTGTAGAGTAAGCTAGACGATAAGAAAGGAGTCAGTTGCGGAGTGCCGCATCGCTACGAGTTAGCTATTATTATTCCCGTGCGTAACGAAGAGCATACGGTGGGGAGCGTGCTTCGCTCGCTCGCGCGGCAAACAATGCTCTCGCGCTGCCAGGTCATTGTGGTCGACGGCATGAGTGAGGACAATACGGCAGCTGTCGCCGCCTCGTTTCCTTTTGTTCAGGTTGTTTCTTCCTCTCCTGGCCGGGCAAAACAGATGAACTTAGGGGCACGGCATGCCGCGGCGCCAGCCTTGTGGTTTCTCCACGCCGATTCCACCCTTCCCGACTCACGCACAATCGAAGCGCTCCTGCATGCTCTGGAAGATCCTGCCGTCGTTGGCGGTGCTTTCCGGTTCCGTTTGCGGGGAAATGACTTCTATTACCGTTTCATCAACTGGATGGTGAACCTGCGCTCAGTTACCGTCCACCGTGTCTACGGTGATCAGGGCATCTTCGTGCGTACCGCCCTCTTTCATGAGCTTGGGGGATTCCGCGAAATTGGTTTTTGCGAGGACGTGGACTTAGTATTACGGCTTCGCGGCAATGGGCGATTTGTGATTCTTCCGCTAGTCGTTGAGACGAGTGCACGCACATGGATTCGCTATGGCAAGCTGCGAACTACGTGGTATCACGTACGGGAGCTGTTGCGTTACGAATGGTTGCGGCGAACAGGCCGCCTAGAGACTCTCATTGCTAACCAAAACACCATCGAAGATCTGCCGCCGTCGCCTACTCCTAGCCCATAGTAAACCAGTTTATGCCGGAGAACTGTCTTTTGCTTGGCAAGATGTGTCCTTCCCTGTGCTTTTGCCGGTATCCTGGGACACCTTGGGTGGGGCGGGATTGAGATAATTCGTGACTGATTTCTTTCGGTTCGGAGGGAGGAAAAACGTGAAGAAATCGCAGGGGATAAGGTTTTTTATATGGGGCTTTTTTTGTGCCTCCGCATGCATGATTTGGCGTGACTAACGCCGCTTCAACAATCTTCCGTAAGTAGAGGAAAGGACCTTGTCCACCCAAGCGATGGTCAGACATGAAAAACAGGCGTCACAAAACTACGATGCCTCATCAATTAGGATTCTTGAAGGCCTTGAAGCGGTTCGCAAACGTCCCGCAATGTACATTGGATCCACAGGCCCACAGGGGCTGCACCATCTCGTTTATGAAGTTGTGGACAATTCCATCGACGAAGCTCTTGCGGGCTACTGCAGAAATATCGAAGTGACCATCCACATCGACAATTCTGTCACCGTAACTGACGACGGCCGTGGCATTCCCGTTGAACCCCACCCTGAGCGTAGGCATCAGTCAACCCTTGAAGTGGTCATGACGGTCCTCCATGCAGGGGGCAAATTCGACAAGGAAGTGTACAAGTTTTCTGGTGGATTGCACGGCGTTGGCGTCAGCGTCGTGAACGCTTTGAGTGAATGGCTCGATGTTCATGTGCGCCGTGATGGCTGGCTTTACCACATGCGCTTCGAAAGAGGCAGAGCCGTTACGGCACTCGAGAAGCTGGGGCCGGCCAAGAAAACGGGGACTACAGTGCGCTTTAAGCCGGACCCCGACATTTTCGACACGACCGAGTTCAGTTACGAAACGCTGTCCAATCGCTTGCGCGAACTAGCTTTTCTTAACCGTGGTGTCACGATAACGCTGCGCGATGAACGTGCGGAAAACCGAAGCCACGTATTCCACTACGAAGGCGGAATTGTAGAGTTTGTCAAACAGCTCAATGCTGGCAAAAGCGTCATTAATCCCGAGCCGATTTATTTTCGCCGTGTGAAGCAGGTTCCTAAGGCAACACCAGATGGCGAAATTCTTGAGGATGTCGAAGTCGAGGTCTGCATTCAGTACAACGACTCTTTCATTGAGAATTTTTATTCATTTGTTAACAACATCCATACCACTGAGGGCGGAACGCACGTTATTGGTTTCCGTAAAGCGCTTACCCGAACCATCAATGAGTACGCCCGCAAAAACGATCTGCTGAAAAAGCTCAAAGAAAATCTGACCGGCGATGATCTGCGCGAAGGACTCACCTGCGTTCTTTCGCTAAAAATATCGGACCCACAATTTGAAAGCCAAACAAAGATTAAGCTCGGCAACACCGAGGTAGCGGGCATTGTTGAGCAAATTGTCAACGAAGCCCTCGCCGATTACCTCGAAGAAAATCCGAAAGTAGCTCGCAAAATTATTGAGAAGTGCTCCCTGGCTGCCCAGGCCCGGTTGGCTGCTCGCAAAGCGAAAGAAATGGTGCGCAAGGGTGCTCTCGAGATCACCTCCCTGCCTGGCAAGCTGGCCGATTGTAGCGAAAAGGATCCCGAGCACGCAGAACTTTTCATCGTCGAGGGCGATAGTGCCGGCGGCAGTGCCAAACAAGGGCGCGACCGTCATTTTCAAGCAATCCTTCCTCTCAGGGGCAAAATCCTGAACACTGAGCGCGCTCCCCTTGACAAGGTGCTCGGCAACGAAGAAATACGTTCGCTCGTCACAGCGCTGGGGACCGGCATCAAGGAAAATTTCGACATTTCGAAGCTCCGATACGGCAAATGCATTATTATGACCGACGCCGATAGCGACGGAGCCCATATTCGAACGCTTCTGCTCACGTTTTTCTTCCGGCAGATGCCCGAGCTCATAGCCAGCGGCCGCGTCTACATCGCGCAACCGCCTTTGTACCGTGTCAAACGGGGAAAAGTGGAGCAATATCTCCTGCGCGATGAGGATAAGGACAGACTCCTTTTGGAGCTCGGTACCGAAGACGCTCAGCTTTACCTTTGCAATGGCGCAAGAGCATCGTCTGAGCCGATTCGGAAAAACGAACTGCGTCAGTTGCTTGAGCAGATCATGGCACTGAGCCAGCTTGACCGCACTCTTCAGCGCAAGGGAACTTCTATGCGAGAGTATCTCCAACAGCGCGAATTACACCCGCTGAAGCGATTCCCATTAGGTCTGTTCGTTGACGGGGAAACTCGCAAGTTTGCATTCACGGAAGAGGAGTTTGAACAGCTCGCTGACGAAGTGGCTCTTACTGAAGAGCCGGAGCGGCCTGCCGCTCCCAAACCGCAGTCCGTGCAGGAGGAGCTGGCCCTTGATGTAACCGCCGACGTCGAGCAGGACTATGAAGAACAACGCCCTCGCCGCTACGAATGCATGGACCTCCACGCCGAGAAATTGAAAATCGAAGAAATTGTGCGAGCGATTGAACGGCGGGGGATTCCTGCCGTCTATTACGACGTTGATCCCGCAGACTACTACAATCTTCGCGATGAGGACGCCGTATTCCGCGTCGAGGCTGGCAAGGATGTTATTTACGCCCACTCGCTCATGGATGTCTTCCGTGCCGTAGAGGAGATTGGCAAGAAGGGGGTAAGCATTCAGCGCTATAAGGGTTTAGGCGAGATGAACCCCCAGCAACTTTGGGAGACAACCATGGATCCAGCCCGGCGGACTCTCATCCGCGTGACGCTCGACATGGCGGGCGGCAACTACGAAGCTGAGGAAATTTTCTCCACGCTCATGGGCGACGACGCCTTAAAGCGGAGGCAATTTATTCAGCGCCATGCTCCTGAGGTCCGCAATCTCGACATTTAGGAATACGTCCTTGCTCTGCCGGTGAAAAGCGTGCTTGGGCGCATACGTCTGATTCTTGACTTGCCCTTCCCCTGACCTCACGGTCGGACTGTAAAGAGGGCATCGGATGAAACAAAGTGTGTCTACTGCCGCCCATACTTTCGACGATGAAGTCAGTTTCGGCAAGTGGACCCCTACAGAGAGATGAGGTTAGATTGGGATGATTGATTTTTCTAAGATGATCGATGAGTCACGAATTGTTGATCTCAGAGCGACAACGAAAGAAGAAGCTTTGCGCGAGCTTGTGGATGTCCTTGCTACGTCGCCGTTGGTTACCGACAAGGAAGAACTGCTCAAAGCAATTTTCGAACGCGAAAAAGTCATTTCGACCGGTGTTGGAATCGAAGTAGCTTTGCCCCACGTGAAAATACCAAGCGTTAAAGACTTCGTCATCGCTATTGGGCGGTCGCATAAGGGGATTGATTTTGACTCACTAGACGAAAAACCGGTCTACATCATTGTCATGATAGGCGCCAACGACAAGCAGGCCGGCGATTTTCTCAAAGTGCTGGCTCAGCTGGTCCTCAAACTTAAGAACCGCAATTTCCGCAAAGCGGTGATGTTTGCCAAAAGCCCTAAGCGCATCAAAGAGCTCTTCTGCACGGAGTCTCTTCCGCCCGACTTGGAAGAGGAGTAAAACCTCACGTCATTCACTAAAAAGGATGCTCCCATGGCTCCCACTGCGGAACCAATGTCCGAAGCTGAGGTGGCAAAAGTTCGCGACTCGGCCAGGTTCTTAATCGATCGCTTTCCTGCTGAGGCTAAAGTACTTGTAATCGCGGGGAGCGGGCTTGGTGGGTTTGTGCGTTCTGTCGTGCCAGAATTGGCCGCGGACTATTCAGATATACCCCATTTTGGCGCCTCGACAGTCGCAGGACATGCAGGGCGTTTAGTGCTCGGCAGAGTAGGGGAGACACCTATTTTCCTTATGTGCGGGCGTCGCCACCTTTACGAAGGCATTTCGCCTCAACAGGCCGTGCTGCTTTTGCGTGCACTTTTAGTCGCTTTTCCGTTGGAAATTGTTGTCGTTTCCAATGCCGCTGGCGGGTTGAATCCTAAGTTCGAAGTGGGTGATCTCATGCTCATCTCCGACCACATCAACTGGATGTTTCGCAACCCGCTTGTTGGCAGAAATGAGGAGCAGTGGGGCCCACGTTTTCCGGACGCAAGCGAGCTTTACTCACGCAAGTTGCGTGAAATTGCCAAGCGTGTGGCTCGCGAAATAGGAATTCTGCTCCGTGAGGGCGTCTACGTTGGTGGCCTTGGCCCCACTTACGAGACTCGTGCAGAGGTCCACATGTTGCGCACCATCCATGGGGCAGATGCCGTCGGCATGAGCACCGTACCTGAAACCCTGGTTGCTGCCCACATGGGGCGTAAAGTGCTTGGTATTTCCTTTATATCGAATCTTTTGACGGTCCCCGCCGTCACCACGCACGAAGAGGTGATGGAAAATTCGCGCTTGGTGGAACAGAAGTTTAGTCGCTTACTCACGGCTTTGATTCCACGGATCGTTTGAGAAGGACTTGGACGGCGCTCCCTACTCCCAGCCGCCGTCTAGCCGGAGTAACAGGTGCCCCGGGCCCTTTTGGCAAGCCGGTGAGACCTCTCTGTAGAATTCCTTTTTGAATTGTCCACACGGTGGTAAGGTATATTTGCCGCGAACCCTCGGCTCGGGGCTGCGTTTCACCCGGCGCACCGCTGGGGCGAGGGCAATTTCCATTAGAAAGGGTGTATCTCATGAGTATCACTGCTGAGCGCAAAAAGCAGCTTATTGCCGAATTTGGCCGTCACCCAAACGACACTGGCTCGCCAGAGGTCCAGATCGCAATTCTCACCGAGCGCATCCAGAACCTCACGGAACATTTTAAGCTGCACAAAAAGGATCATCACTCGCGGCGTGGGTTGTTGATGCTGGTGGGCCAAAGGCGCCGAATGCTCAATTATTTGCGCGATCTCGACATTCAGCGCTATCGCAATCTCATAGACCGGTTAGGACTGCGAAAGTAGAAGTTAAAGGGGCTCGGTTTTATCTGCCTCGGGTGCCAAGGCAGAACGCGATGCGACGGAAGTTTTGCCTTCCGTCGCATCATTTTTTGATTTAGCTGTAGGAATGTTTGTCAAGGTGGTGACGGGCTGACGACGGGGGGAAGGTCCCGACGTAGCCCCGGGACTAGTTCGGGCTTTTAAGCTTCAGCAGAAATCAACGCGTTCTGCCGAAACGTAAAATCCCGAAAGCCCTCCCGCCAGCCGCCCCGCAACCGCCAGACAAAAACAAATCATACGTCACTATGGCGGAAAGGTATTACGTTTATGTCAAACCAATTGGCGGGAATTACTCCCGTCTTTGAAGTCTCTGTTCCTTTTGGTCCCGAGAATCTCATCCTCAGCACAGGCAAACTTGCAAAGCAGGCTAACGGCTCGGTCGTTGCCACAATGGGCGGCACTGTGGTGCTTGCTTCAGTGGTTATGGCACCGCCGCGGGAAGAGCCCATTGATTTTTTTCCCCTCACCGTTGATTACCGCGAAAAGCTTTACGCTGCTGGGAGAATTCCCGGCGGCTATTTCAAACGCGAAGGGCGTCCCACCGAGCCGGAGATTTTGCGGGCACGGCTCATAGATCGTCCGATACGCCCGCTTTTCCCGGACGGTTTTTTCCGCGAGGTTCAGGTGTACGTCAGCGTTTTGTCGTTTGACGGTAAAAACAACGCGGACGTAGTGGGCTTGTGCGCGGCTGCAGCAGCGCTCCTCATTTCCGATATTCCATTCGAGAAAGCTCTTGCCGGTGTACGCGTGGGTTTCGATGGTCGAGAGTTTATTCTCAATCCCACTTACGAACAATTGGAAAAGTCGAAACTCGATCTCGTCGTGGCAGGCACTGCCAATGCTGTGACCATGGTCGAAAGCGGTGCCCAGATGCTCACCGAGGAACAAATGCTCGATGCACTGCGTTTTGGGCACGAAGCAATCCGCAAGGTTTGCGAAGGCCTAGAAGAGTTGCGCGCAAAAGCCGGCAAAGAGAAGGTGGCCTTCGAAAAGCCCGTTCGCAACCCTACTCTCGAGGAGAAAATTCGCCAACTTTCCCTACCAAAGTTTGCGAAGATCGCCGAAATTTACGAAAAGAAAGAACGAGCCGAAGCACTCGACGAAGCACGTGACGAAATCCTCGATGCCCTCAGCGATGAGTACCCCGAAGCGAAAGAAATCATGAAAAGTGTTTTTGAGGACGAATACTCGAGAGCGATGCGGCAGCGCATTTTGGAGACGGGCATCCGAGCCGACGGGCGGCGACTCGATGAAATTCGTCCCATTTCCGTCGAAGTGGACGTTCTTCCGCGCACCCACGGAAGTGCCTTATTCACACGCGGCCAGACTCAGTCGCTTGGTGTGTTAACCTTGGGCACAGGCGAGGATGCCCAAGAGACAGACTACCTCGACGAAAAAAGCGAGCGCTATTTCTACCTCCATTATAACTTCCCCTCCTTCAGCGTTGGCGAGGTACGTCCTGTTCGTGGCCCCGGGCGTCGCGAGATCGGTCACGGTCATTTGGCGCAGCGTGCCATCGAACCGGTCATCCCCAAACGTGACAAATTCCCCTACACCATTCGTCTTGTTAGCGAGATTCTCGAGTCCAACGGTTCCTCCTCCATGGCTAGCGTTTGCAGCTGCAC
>JANZZJ010000019.1 GCA_026419455.1 Candidatus Sumerlaeaceae bacterium
GATAGGCTGCAACAATGCACAGGATTGAAAGAATAACCCCAAAAATGTTGATCCACATCGGCGTGAGTGTATCTTTTTGCGCATAAAAGGCCCGCGTTGCCAGCACCACGAGCGAATAGGGTAGTATCGAAAGGGCATAGATGGCTAGAAACTGGGCAGTAAAGCGAGTGTTGGCATAGCTAAATTGACCTCTTTCAAACACGACCCGCACGATTGGTTCAGCGAGGCCCGACATAACAACCACGATCGGCAATAGGACGAAGCTTGTCCATTTCGTTCCTCCGACCAGTGTGCGAAGGAATTCGCTTTTACTTCCTCTTGCCGCGTGTTCGGCAAGCACGGGATAGAGCACTGTCGCAATGGAAACGGCGATGATGCCGTACGGCATCATGATAAGTTGAAAACAAAACGTATAGGTGGTGAAACCACTGCCGACTGTGTAGAGGAAATTGGAGCGAACAATCGTCGCCACCAAATTCGCTGCACCAACGGCTAGCACCGGCAAGCCGAGAGCCAGGATAGATTTCAACAACGGGTCTTTTAATGGCGCTTTGGGCTGCCACGGCATTTTTAATGCAATTAGCCACGGAATTTGACACAGGGCCATGGAGGCAATGCCCGCTGTCGTTCCCACTGCCAACCCAGTGACACCGATGTAGCCCGCCCTAAACAACAGCACGGTAGCAATGACTAGAATGTTATTAAGAATAGGGGCTGCGGCAGTGATGGCAAAGATCCCACGCGAGTTTAGGATCGCCATGAAAACCGCATTGAGACCATAAAAAAACATTTGTGGGGCAAAAAAGCGGAAAAAATACGATGCAAGTTCTCGGCTTTGCTGCGCATGGACACCGCTTCCGAGCCCTGTCAAAACAGCTACGATTAGCGGCGACAAGATCACCGCAATAGCTGATAACGCTGCTAGTGTAACTCCCACATATCCCAGTAAAAGGTTTGCGATACGCCATGCTTCCGGTGAGTCCTTCCCGTGCCGCTGCTGAGCTTCCACTAATAAGGGAATGAGGATCGCACTGAGTAACCCTCCCATGATAAATTCATAGATAATGTTTGGGATAGTATTGGCGAGCTGGTAAGCGTCGTCGAAGCGGCCGCTGCCAAGAACCGCGGCAAATGCCGACACGCGAATCAGTCCTGTAATGCGGCTCAGAAGTGTCAGTAGAGAGAAACTTAGTGTGTGTTTGGCAAGGCGACTCACCGGCAAGAGAGTCCGTCGCCGTAAGTAACTACGTCAATCGTTTTTCAATGAGCCAGCAAAGCTTCGTTGAAAAGATCAAGAACTCGCACATACGTTCCTCGCTGGTGTAGTTCTGAACAACGCGGATTTATCAAATTGTTATGGGTGGGACACCGTGGACGAGCTTGTCATTCGGATGCCGAAACTCAGTGAGTCGATGACGGACGGCAAAGTTTTGCATTGGTCAGTCAAGCCGGGAGACTTCGTCAATGTTGGAGAGATTATAGGAGAGGTTGAGACCGACAAAGCCAACATGGAATTAGAAGCTACAGTTCCTGGCTACGTTGCCGAAATCTTCGTCCAGCCCGGAGACGTTGCACCGGTCGGCGCTGCATTAATGCGACTTACGAACAATCTCGATGAGGTGGCCTGTCTTGAGCCGTCATGGGCGCGCTCTGAACGAAGTGGCTCACCCTCGGCAGGGAGGCAAGTGCCGGCAGGTGGGGCAGACACGGATGTAAAGAACGGCGTGGGGCAAATTCCCGGAAGTAAAGTGCCGGATAATGTCTCGCCAGTCGCTCGCGAGCTGGCGGAAAAGCTCGGCGTGGACCTGGACGGCGTCTTGGGCTCGGGCCCCGGCGGGCGAATCACGAAAAACGATGTGTTGAGGTTACAAGTAGAACAATTGCAATGTACGTCCGGTTCAATACCACTTTCGCCAAATGACGACACCATCAAGCTGTCAGAGATTGGTGTGGCCGCAGAAAACGGTGGCAGCAAAAACAAAGGGGCGCTGCTACCGGGGGATGTGACTTACCCGGTGCAGGTAAAATGTTTTACCTTAGTGGGCACTGTGTCGGCCGCCCCACTCCTGGGTACGGTCGACCGTGTTATCGAGAAGATGCGACTTCGTCCGCGCATCCACCCCGAAGGCCTTATCCCACTATTCATCGGCCGAGCCTTTGCTCTGGCTTTTTGCAGCGTACCTGCTGAGGTCGCCGATTCTTTACCGCCTGCTAGTGTGGCCGGCTGTGTTGCCTTTGGGATGACAGCTATGGGGCGCCGCTTGTATCCAGTTATCCACGATGTTGCCAGCCTCCCCTTTTCAAAGCTCTTAATAGATTATCTCGATCAGCGCGACAGGGCCTTGTCTGGGTCTTTACGTAGCGAAGAGTGTTTGGGTGCGCAGTTCATAGTCGAGATGCTTAACCTTCCCAAGGGTGCTATAGCAGGCATGGAATTGGACGAAGGTTCCACACCACTGATACTAGTTAACAATTGCAGATCGGAAGAGTTCCAAATAGCCCTAGCGGTAAGATCAAGCTTCCATCACCTTACCACATGGGCTGAATTGCACGCCTTGGCCTGCGAGATGGTGGAGTATCCACTGCTTCTCGCTGAGAGATTTGCTTCCGCTTATCCTGAGGGTTAGCGAAGTGGCATCGGCTATCCGAGGCGAAGATACTCTTTTCCCAATGGAGTGGACGCTCATCGCGGGGCGTGGGTACTTTGCTGGGTTTTGGTTAGGGCGAAAAAACTACGAAGAAACGCTCAGCATAATGCAAGAGTGCGTAGCGGCTCGCCTTCACCAAACCATTGAGGATCATATTCTTTATGTCGAGCATTCTCCAATTATTACTTTCGGCCGTGCAACCCCAGCTCACCACCTCCCGCTTTCTTCCGCCGGAATACCTCTTCGTGAGGTATCCCGAGGTGGGCTTGCCACCTATCACGGCCCTGGCCAGCTAGTAGGCTATCCAATTGTAGACCTTCGAACGCGCAAAAACAATCTTTCGCCCGATCTCCACGCATTTTTGCGCGCGCTAGAGCAAGGTCTATGTTCCTATCTCCTCGAAGAGTGGAGCATCTCGGCGCTCACACTTCCTGGCAAGACCGGTGTTTGGGTGGCTGCGCATCCATCTCCCCGCAAAATTGCGTCCATCGGCATTGGTGTTCGCCGATGGGTCACATTTCATGGTTTTGCCCTAAACATATCTACTGACCTTACTGTTTTTCGACAGTTTGTTCCTTGCGGTCTAACGGACGTGACTATGACATCAGTAGTGGCTGAGCTGGGCATCGAAAAGGCGAAGGCGCGTAGCGATATCACCCTACCGGAGGTCGCATCCCACCTGCATCCATACATCGAAGAATCACTGCGAGAAGCCGGATGGAGCGGCAAGGATTGAAGACGATGACAAACACGAGGGCGCACAACGAAATAATTCACTCACGACACCCCGCATGGATAAGAGCTCGCATGCCAGGCCTGGCAGACTTCGCCTACACGCAACAAATCTTGCGCAACTCTCAACTTCACACAGTTTGTGAAGAGGCGCAATGTCCGAATCGAAGCGAATGCTATGCCCATAAGACGGCCACTTTCATGATCCTTGGTAACGTTTGCACGCGACGATGCGCATTTTGTGCAGTTCCCCAAGCGATTCCAGCGAGCCTTCCCGACCCGGACGAGCCGGAACGATTAGCCGACGCAGTCGAACAGCTCGGATTGCGCCACGTGGTGATTACGAGTGTTGACCGTGACGATCTCCCCGATCAGGGTGCTGCCCATTATGTCCGTTGTGTCGAGGCGATTTTGCGGCGTCGGCCGGGAACGCGAGTCGAGTTGCTAATCCCGGATTTTCGAGGTGATGAAAAAGCTCTACGTACCATTCTGTCTGCGCCGATCGCTGTGCTAGGACACAATATTGAGACCGTTCCTCGCCTCTATCCCGTTGCCCGTCGCGGGGCTCGCTACGACCGATCGCTTCTGCTATTGGCACGTGCTAAGGAGATTCGCCCGGAGGTGCTGACGAAATCTGGTGTAATGTTGGGTCTTGGGGAACACGATTTTGAGGTAGAGGTGGTACTATCTGATCTTCGGGACGCTTCGGTGGACATTGTAACCTTAGGGCAGTATCTCCAGCCAACCCCGAACCAATTGCCGGTGAGACGTTATCTGACTCCTGCAGAGTTTGAGCATTGGCGCCAACGGGCCCTCGCGTTTGGTTTTGGGTGGGTTGAGGCAGGTCCATTAGTACGCAGTTCATATCACGCTTGGCAGCAGGTCGAAGGTCTTTCCCAGTCCGGACGTCATAAATTACGAGCGGGGAATGATGATCCAGAAACTCCCTGACGGTACCGCAGGTCCTCGTGCGTAGTTGATTAATTGCATAGAGATTCTGATTATTAATAATATGATACCATGATAATTTTAAATGATCTTCTCTGGTTTTCTATCTTAATTCCATCCTTTGCGCTTGCAGGTCACTTTGTGGTGTATCGCTCGCTCGCTCGCTTTCTGAGGCCGGTGGAATATGTGTGGCTGGCAACGACATGTGGCATGTTGGTTTTTACAGCAGCCGTTTTTGCGCTTGGAGTAATCCACGTTTTCACAGGGCTGGCTGCCATGGCTGTAATAGCATCACTCTGGAGCAGTGTGTTATTTGCACGCGTTCGCACACGATCTCACGTAGCGCATCTGACCAATACTTTCCTAGAAGCATTCAAACGCTGTCATAGGCTCTTGCTTGTGACCCCTTATTTATCAGTTATGACTATTCTCATTGCGGGCACAGCGTTTCTAGGTTGCCTTACGCCAGAAGTTCGAGGCGATCCGATCATCTATCACATCACGGAAGCATGGCTCTACGTCCTTGCCAAAGGCCATATTGAAATCAGATCATCCGCGCTCACCTACATTCCGCAAAACCAGCAGCTTCTCTATGCCTTAGGCCTCTGTTTAGGATCCGATAGTTTGGCCAAATTGCTTCATTGGCTACCGGGTGTATTGTTGCTGCTAGGAGCAATGACTTTGGCGCGTCGTCTTGGCTTGTCGCGACGTTACGCTGTCGCTGGCGGCTTTCTTTTGGCTACCTGCCCCGTATGGTTCTATCTTGCAACGACAACCTACATTGATCTGGCTGTCGGAAATTACCTTCTTTGCGCAGTTTTTCTTATGGTGCTAGGGGCTGAGAGTCTCCATGTGAGGAGGTTGAGCGATGCCTCAGCTCAGACTGCTGTTGCGGGGATATTTACCGGCGCCGCTCTGGGTTGCAAATACACAGCCGGCATCGTAGGCTATGCTCCTATGGCTTTATCCCTCCTATGG
>JANZZJ010000043.1 GCA_026419455.1 Candidatus Sumerlaeaceae bacterium
GCATATAGTGGAGCAGGGTGGTGGCGTCGGGGAGAATGATGCGTTCTGTTGAAGAGTGGCTGATGTCGCGCTCGTGCCACAGCGCGTTATTTTCGAGAGCTGTCGTAGCGTAGCCGCGGAGCATCCGCGCTAGCCCCGTGAGTTGTTCACATTTCACAGGGTTGCGCTTATGGGGCATGGCACTAGAGCCTTTTTGTCCAGCGCTGAAAGGCTCTTCGAGCTCCCGGACCTCGGTGCGCTGGAGGTGGCGAATCTCAGTAGCAATTTTCTCAAGCGTTGAGCCGCAGATTGCAAGAGCACACACTAGTTCCGCGTGACGGTCGCGTTGCAAGACCTGGGTGGCGATGCGAGCATGCCCCAGGCCCAGCTTTTGGCATACAAGGCGCTCCAGTTCAGGTCCGGTATGGGCGTATGTTCCGACTGCCCCCGAGATTTTGCCGATAGCGACGCGATCAAAGGCGCATTGCAGGCGCTGGTCATTGCGCCCCATTTCGTCATAGTACAAGAGAAATTTAAGACCTAGAACAATTGGCTCGGCGTGAACGCCGTGGGTACGTCCCACAACAATCTGATCCCGATGCTCAAGAGCCAAATGTCGCAACGTTTCCCGCAACGCCGTCACTTCGTGACGAATCAGTTCCCCTGCCCGTTTCAGCCTTAACCCCTGGGCTGTATCCACCACATCGTTCGATGTGAGTCCCATGTGAACAAATCGTGACGATGGGCCTATGTTTTCGGCCAAACAAGTGGTGAAGGCTATCACATCGTGGTGAACAGTTTTCTCGATCTCCTCAATACGACTGACGTCAAAGCGAGCCTTAGCTCGTATTTCCTCAAGAGCCTCTGCCGGTATCTTCCCCAGCTCATGCCACGCCTCGCAGGTGGCGAGCTCAACGTCGAGCCAAGCCTGAAACTTGGCCTCTTCACTCCAGAGTTCGGTCATCTCGGGTGTCGAATAGCGGGGGATCACTTTACTCACAAACCTCCCTATTCTTTGGTTTCATCAAGAAAGCGTACCACTCGGCCCTCAATGCGCCATGGGCGTTCGGTCACAGCCTTGAGCGCATGGGCATAAGCTTGGTGCTCTTGCTCGAGGATCCTGGCGGATAGTGTTTCCTCGGTATCGTTGGGCAGGACCGGCACGCATCGCTGGACTATGATCGGTCCCGTATCCATGCCGGAGTCCACAAAGTGCACCGTGCAGCCGGACACTTTCACGCCGTACTCCAACGCCTGGCGCTGGGCGTGGAGTCCAGGAAAGGACGGCAGCAGGGCTGGGTGGATGTTAAGAATTCGCTGTGGATACTTGTCGAGTAGCGTAGGGCCGACGAGGCGCATATAACCCGCGAGAACGACCCACGACACGCCATGGAGATCGAGCGTATGCGCGATGGCCTGCTCGAACGCCTCCTTTGACGAAAAATCTTTTCGCAGAAGTGTGTAAGCTGGCACGCCGTAACGCTGCGCAATTTCCAGGGCGCCAGCCTGTGGTTGATCCACGATAAGGCATGCAATTTCGATATTCTGGAAAAATCCGGTGCGCTCATGGTGCAAAAGCGCCTCAAAATTTGAGCCACGTCCGGAAGCTAACACGCCAACTTTTTGTTTCATGACCGTTATATCCCTCTGCCAAAGTCCGCCCAGAGCAAAGAATCAGTAACAATAGCAACTGTGGTAGGTTTAGCAAACTCGCCATGGAACCTGTAACGTGTTAACGTCTTAGTGCCAAGCTACATGAGGAAGGCGGGCGTCGTAGTCGCGAAGCAAATCGCCGTGAACTGAGCACCGCGGGAGTTCCCCGATCTTGCCAATAATATATTCTCCGCCACTTGGACACCGTGGCACATTCACGGGTGATTTTAACGTATCGTCATCGCACGGATGACGGCGCCCGTATTCGTACTGGCGAATATACTTGTGCGCCAATACTTCGACACGTCGGGCGCGCGCGCCTAAACGAGCTCCTGTTTCCCGAGCCCACTGCTCTTTGGCGTCAAGCAAGCGTTCGAGATTGTAAAGGCAGATCTGTTCGCGTCCCTCGGCCGTCGTTAAAGGAACATCTACGGGATGCTTCCAGTTAGGAGCGAGGGAACAGCCGCCCAAAGCAAATACTGCAGCTGCTGTAGCGATAAATGACGATGTTTTAACCTTTATCTTAATCCAAGCCATGAAAGTGTTATCCCCAACGCCTTTTTTCCGCGATACACTCTGACAGGTGACATTCCCGGCTGCGGAGCGCAACTAAATTCGCTCGTCACGCCACCGTAGTGTCTTCACTGGGCGCGCTAATGAGGAATTCCTGCGACACAGGAGCGCTAGAGCGGACGGTTTGTTGGAGTTCTTCGTCGCTGGCGTACGCCGCAATCGGGATAAGCACCGCTCGGACGTGGTCACGGAGGTTCTTCCTGAAAGGCAGTGGCTCAATCATTAAGCCAAACTTGCCGTTGGGCCGTTGAATCGTAAGCTGATCCACCCCTTGGAGGTAGGGTACGCCATCAATGGTGGTTTTGCCTGTAAACTCTCCGCAGAGGAGGATTGAAATTTTATCACAAACTTCGAGCAGACGAACATCGTCTTCAAACGTGCCGCCAACGGGAATCGAAACCAACGCTGCAGATGTGCTATCGTTGGGATTATTAGGCACTGTTTCTTGCTGTTCCGCGGCCTGTTTTTCGAGCTTTTTACGCCAAAGTGCCATGCGATGTTCTTGCTCAGCCAAAAAGTTGCCAAGCGCGATGGCGTCGCGAGGCGATAACTTTGCGATGTTATTTTCATTCCGAGCACGGTTGATGAAGTACTGGGCAACAACTGATGCGCCGTACAGCAAGCCATTTTCAGCAAGTAGGCTGATGCTTCGCGCCCAGATAGCATAGTGCTCAGCACGAGGCATTTCCTGAAAGGAACGCGGTTCTCCGCGTTCGTTAAGTCGCGGGGTTGCGTCGCAATCGGCCCACCCATCGTCATGGTGAGCAATGGCTTTGATTATCTCGCCTGAGGGACGGACAGGCGAATAACGCCACGCCGCCGCAATCACGCCTGCAAGTCGGGCGTGCTCAGCTTGCGGCACTAGCATCCATTTCCCGTTTCCCCAACGTCGCCGAATCATGCTTTACGCCGATCGCAATTTCTAAAATTTGTGTATGGTTCAAGAAATTCCATCAAATCAAGCTTCAAAGAGAAATCTGAAGGGATTTCACGAACTCAGCTCAGCGCGACAAAATGACAGCGCATAGATGGCGTCGGCTCCTGCGTGGCGCAGAACACGAGCGCACTCGTTGAGCGTCGCACCGGTTGTGTAAACATCATCAATGAGAAGGATAACCTTATTGCCCACTGTTGCGGGGTTGACCGCAACGAAAGCACCTTTGACGTTTTCCGCTCGTTCGCGGCGATCGAGATGCGTCTGGGAAGGGGTGTGACGAACTCGCCGGAGCATGTTCGGTATAACAGGAATTGCCAAAGCCGTCCCCAAACCGCGGGCGAGGAGTTCCGACTGGTTATAGCCGCGCTCACGTTGTCGGGTCCTATGTAGCGGCACGGGGACAACAGAATCTATTTTAATGTTATCATAATATTGTTTTGCTGCCCTGGTGAGGAAAGGAATTATCACCTCGGCATACTCTGACCGCGCACGATACTTGAGCCGCTCCAATATCTGTAGAGCCGGCCCCTCGTATACGGTGGCTGCTCGTGCAGCCTCAAAATAGATTGTACCACGGGGACAGGATGGGCATTTTCCAGCGGCGGCTGCCTGGGAATCTTCCTCGCCGCAACGCGGGCACAGCGGAAGTTGCAAGGGGCGCATCGCCCGCTCACAGTCTTTGCAGACAATGCGCCCCTTTTCAAGAATTCGCTCGTCGCACCCACAGCAAATACGCGGAAACAGGACATCGAGCAGTATTTGCCCAAGCGACGAAAAGGCACTCAGCATGGAAGTTTATTTGTCGTCCAATGCTTCGATGCCGGGGAGCTTTTTGCCCTCGAGGAACTCCAGCGAAGCTCCGCCCCCAGTGGAGACGTGCGTCATTTTGTCCGTCAATCCGAATTTTTTCACTGCTGCAGCACTATCACCGCCGCCAATGACGGTGACAGCACTGGAGTTGGCAAGCGCGTCCGCAATGGCTTTTGTCCCACCCGCGAATTCGTCTATTTCAAATACGCCCACGGGGCCGTTCCATACAACGGTTTTAGCTCCGGCCAATTCGCTGAGGTAAAGTTCTACGCTTTTCGGACCGATGTCTACGCCCATCCAGCCATCAGGAATCGCATTTGACGGAAACACTTGCTTGGGCGCAGCGGGGTCGGGTTTCTCAGTGGACTGACAGCAAAGGTTATCCACCGGCAGCAACAATTTTTTCCCACTTGCCGACGCTTCCTCGAGTGTTTTCTTGGCCACTTCAAGAGTCTCTGGCTCGAAGAGAGAGCTTCCGATAGTGCCGCCCTGCGCCTTGACAAACGTGTAGGTCATTCCCCCCCCGAGCAACAACGCGTCAACTTTCTTCAGGAGGTTGGAAATGACGTCAATCTTGGTGGAAACCTTTGATCCTCCGAGAATTGCGACGAACGGACGTTGCGGATTATCGAGCGCTTCACCAAGGTACTTCAACTCTTTCTCAACAAGAAAACCTGCAACCTTTACAGGTAGATAGTGAGTAATGCCTTCTGTTGAGGCGTGTGCGCGGTGTACGGAAC
>JANZZJ010000128.1 GCA_026419455.1 Candidatus Sumerlaeaceae bacterium
CCTTAGTCCTAGCCCCACGCCTGACTCAGCTGCACCACAGCCGACGCCTACTCCAACGGTAACCCCTCTGGCTGCAACGCCGTCACCTACACCGACGTTAACGCCGGTACCAGAAAAAACAGTTATTGTCACTCCGAAGCGGCCTTCCGCAACTGTAAGCCCGCGTGCCAGTGAAGCACCCAAGGCACCTTCTTCGTCGGCAAAAGCTCGCTCAACCCAGCGGACCGCGCAGGTGTCGCCAACTGCCCGAGTTAACTCAACGCGGGCATCCAGCGCGAAAGCCCCCATAGCAGCTGCGCGCGAGGATTTACCGCGACAACTACCCCGCGGCGTCACCCCGCGCCCTGCCGCTGTACACGAAGAAGTGGGCGTGCCGGGGGTCGCAGAAGGGGTCGAAGGCGCACCGCTGCCTCTCGACCGCACCCAATCGCTGCTCTCCGCAGTCTACGCTACCCGAGCACGCATGAGAATCCAAAGTAATTTTAACGTTCCGCCGGATGTTAACGACCCCAGTATCACGTGCGTCGTCGAATGGGAAATTACCCCCGACGGAACAATTCGTAACATCCGTGTGGTCAAATCCACCGGCATCGCCAGACTCGATGCTTGCGCCGTGGAGGCGCTGCGCAAAACTGGCAATCTTGGTCCACTTCCTCCCGAGTGGGGAAATCGCTCCGTCTGGACATCCCTGACGTTTATGTTTGCTGGAGATTTTCCCTCGCCAGCCATAACAGACAGCGTACCGGCTAGTGCGAATCCCCGTACCTCGTCGCCGTGAACTTCAACTACTGAAGCTACGATGGCGAGTCACACGACGCGCTGGTAATCTGAACGCTCCAATCGCCAGACCGCTACGCCACAAAAACGCTCCCCCTCCGGACAATAGGGCGCTTTTCCTGCCGCCTTGCGCAACGTACACGGCGGGAGCAGCCAGCGCCCAATGCGCGGATGAACCCGGCTAATTTCCTCCGCCTCTTCCAAGCACGCGCGCCATATTTCCTCCTGAGAATTGTAGCACAGCCGCATCGCCATTTTGTGGTGAAGCCCAAACAGGTCCGCAGATTCCGTGAACCGAATGTTGACAGCATTTGGCAGCAAATAAGCCACCGCTTGCGGCTCTTCTCCTCCGCCAAGCAACTCATTCATCGCGTTCCACTGATCACGCATCGCACGCTCATAAACATCCAATGCCGCGGGTGTTTGTGCCACAATAGGGGGAAGATAATAATCAGGCTCACCCGTATAATGACGCATGAGGATAGGGCGCGAGGCCGGCGTTGCTCGATGGCGCTGATCCTGTGAGTCGGCAGCATGGCTCAATTTTTTTCGGAAGGTGTAGCGCGCATGAAAGAGCGCCCGCCCAAGCTTCGAGTGCATGCTCAGATTTAGCGCCTCTCCGATGAGGCGATTTTGTGCAGGGTCCAGCACGAGCGCAATCGCAGCATCGTCATCAAGCTCCGCGCGCGACATTCCCAGAACCTCACGAACGGCATCTGCCAGAACCTGTTCATTGCGGCTTCCAAAATCCACAAGCCGGCTCGTGCCGCCGCCCAATTCGGCATCAAACTCTTCGATGAAGCGCTTAGCATGAACCAGATCAACCTCCCAACGCTGCTGTGCAGTAAAAAACGCGTACTCCGGACGCTGCGCAAAAAAGCCATATTCAGGAAGTTCTTCGGGATCTAGGGGATCTTCGATGATATGCCGGAATTCTGGTTCGTGCTCTAAGAGGGCGCGAACCATGGCCTCCACCACCCGTCGCTGCTCACACGGCGTATCAAATTCATTTACTATGCGCCAATAGCGTAAAAGCGTGACCACGCTCACCGTGTGGTACATATACGCCAGCGCTGCAACCGGCAGCACGTAGCGTGCAATTTCTTGAGCCTTTCGCCGGATCTCCAAATCGGCACGCTTTGTCCCCCGCCTACCCGAAAAACGTGCAAAGTAATCCTCGCTTGCTGGTTGCTCAAGAATCTCGCAAAGGAGCTGGTAGTCGCGCACACGCGCTTCCACCGCCGCTACGAATTGTCTTCGTCCACTCTCACTAAGCTTCTGGGGAATGTAAAAGCTCTCCGGCGCCACAGCCACGTAGCGCTGGCTTACCTGCTCGGAATTGTAAAAAGGATGGGAATGAAGGAAGCTCCAGATGAATAGGCGAGAAACACCCTCTAGCGCAAACTGGACATGCGCATGCTGGAGCGTGGTGTGGTGCCCCGCTTCGTAAATGCTCTTAGCTAGGGACCGCTTACGCTTGATCTGCTTCTCGGCTTCGTCCGCCGCGAGATCTGAGCCCACGCGAAGGGCATCTGGCTCTATGATCCCTTTCGACGAATAGCATGTGCGTGCCGTCGCTAAAAAATTATCGTACGCGTGAGAAAAGATGTTAATGAGCCTGACCCGTGGAAGTTGCATCGCCGCCTATGGAAGATTTTTGTTGGTAGTCTGGCAAGAGGAACTTTCTGGTTCGGACGAGTAACAATGACATATGGATCCGCAAATACGAGTTTCCCTTGCGTTTCCAACACCCATTCCCACGCTGTCAGAGTTTTATCCAACTGAGTTTTGACGAAAAGGAACAACCTGCAGTGAAACACTACCGAGTTCTTTTAGTCTTGATCCCAGCGGTGTGGTTGGTTCAGCAAGCTGGCGCGTGGAACCCGCCAACCGGCGATCTCACCAAGTCTCATCCCTCCGACATTCGAGTCTTGGCCTACAACACGGGGCGTAATTTTATTAGCGATCCGACAAAAGATGCTCTCTTTCAGCGAATTCTCCGAGCAGTAAACCCCGACATTATTGCTTTCGAAGAAATCGAAGACACCATTACGACCTCACAGATGGTCGCGAGGTTGAATTCCATACTTCCAACGAGCTCCACGTGGACGGTGCATTTCGGGCTAAGTGATGGTTACATCCGAACGGTCCTTGCCTCACGGCGGCCGCTAAGCATGCAGATTTTCGACACGACTCCGCCATCGGAAGTCCGCGGAGTAAACGCCGCTCTTGTTGACCTGGCAAACGACATTTACCCTACGGATCTCTACGCGATGGCTGTCCACCTCAAGGCTTACGCTGGTGGGACGAACACTCAGCGTCGGCAAAAGGCCTGCGATGCTTTAGCAAAATGGTTTGGCGACTTGCGTACCCCCGGCGGGGCCATAGATCTTCCGACTTCCACCCCTGCCCTTGTCATGGG
>JANZZJ010000059.1 GCA_026419455.1 Candidatus Sumerlaeaceae bacterium
CAGATAAGCTTAGCGGCCAAATTGGAACTTCTCAAAAAAGCCCGCTGGAGATGTAGAGCTTTCCTGTTGCTGCCACCACGGTGGCGCAGCGCAATCACATTGCCGCGAACACTGGTACAACTTTCCGTCCGTGCCGAAAGCGCTCGGAACTTTCACTGGCTTTGAATGGCCAGTTCACTGCTACGTTATTCGATGTCGGACAGGAACAGCTAGGATGAACATCCCAACCATACTACGCAAGGCTATCGAAGGCGAACGCCTCACGCCTGAAGAAGCGCTGGAACTGCTTCAACACGGTGATTTAACCGAGCTCGGCAATGCTGCGCATGTCGTGAGGCTCAGAATGAACCATCCCCATCGGGTGACGTACGTCATCGAGCGAAACATCAACTACTCCAACGTGTGTGCTGCGGACTGCGATTTTTGCGGGTTCTACGTGAAGCCTCACGATAAGGGCCGTGCGTATACCCTGACACGGGATGAGTTGGATGCGAAAATCGAGGAGCTCACGCGTGTGGGTGGCCGGCAGATCCTCATGCAGGGCGGGTTGCATCCTTCGCTTAGGCTGGAGTGGTACGAGGATCTGCTCCGCTATATCAAGCAACGTCACGGAGTTCACATTCATGCGTTCTCACCACCCGAAATTCATTGGTTCGCAAAACTCTCGAAAATAAGCTACGTGGAGGTGCTGAGGCGCCTGCACGAAGCCGGTCTCGACTCCTTGCCAGGAGGGGGAGCAGAGATTTTAGTGGATCGGGTGCGCCAACGCATCACGCGAAACAAAGCTCTAACGGATGAATGGATAGGTGTGATGCGGGCGGTAGCAGAATGTGGCATGCGTGGCACCGCAACAATGATGTTTGGCCATATCGAAACGCTTGAGGAGCGCGTTGAGCACCTGCAGCGTCTCCGTTCGTTGCAGGACGAATGTGGAGTTTTTACGGCTTTCATTGCCTGGACCTATCAAAAATCTCCCAATTTGCCGCTGCAATGCCCAACGACAGACGCCTACGATTATCTGCGGACGGTGGCGGTGGCTCGGCTTTTTCTCGATAACATTCCTCATTTTCAAGCTTCGTGGGTCACTCAGGGAGCTAAAATTGGACAAATTTCACTGTTCTTTGGTTGCGACGACATGGGTAGTACCATGATTGAAGAGAACGTGGTCAGCGCCGCAGGAACTACCTATAAGCTCAACGCGGCCGAAATCGAGCGCCTCATTCGCGATGCCGGGTTTGAGCCACAACGTCGAAATTTCTACTACGATCTTACTGATGAACCAAGGCGCACTAACCTGCTTGTGAATGCAAATGTCCCGGGCGGTAATTAGTTTTCATCTTTGAGGACCCGTATGAAGCTAGCGAACGTGGATTTCATTTTCTTGGATGTGGGCAATGTTTTTGTTTCTGATGACCCAGCGGCAGCTTTCATCTATCGGCGGCTTTATGAGACACTTGGAGGAGAACGACGCTGGTCGCCTCGTGAATTTTTCGAGTCGCGCCTAGCTCATGTAAGGAACGGCGGGCATTTGTGGAGTTTTGTTAAAAGCCACATCTCGCCGGAAGCATTTGAGTCGTGGCGTGCCCAAACCCGAAGTGACCTTTTCTCTCAATGGGAAAAGTATTCGCCGCCAATTCCCGGGATGGCTGAGGTGGCCCAGGAGCTAGCAAAGAGTTATCGTCTGGGTCTCATTGCCAATCAGCCACAACAGATCCGAAATGTTTTTAAAAAGCGGGGGCTGTGGGAGCTATTTGAGGTCCACGCCATCAGCGAGGAACTCCATATGGAAAAACCTGATCCGCGAATTTTTCAATGGGCTCTGGATCAAGCTGGTGTTTCGCCTGAACGGGCTGTGATGGTGGGCGACCGTGTGGACAACGACATTGCACCGGCGCGACGCCTTGGCATGCGGGCTATATGGTTATCGCTTGATTTCCAGAGTCGAGGATGGATACCAAGCGACGCCTTCGAGGAAGCTTACGCATGGAGTATTCAACATCACTGCGTAACAAGCAAGCCCCCCTCGCTTCCCGAGGAAATGCCGGAAGCCGTTGTACGTTCGCCGAGAGAACTTCTTTCACTGTTTGCTCCGGGTGGACTTGAAGAGGTCGTTAAGGAAGCCATGAACTAATTCGCTGGCGACTTAGCTGGTAGACAGAGTCTGTTAAAAGAATAAATGGAGGGAGCTCAGCTGAACTCCCCCCAATATTTCGTTAACCAACAATGCGTTCTCCCAAAGCCTCGCGTCACTTATTGTCGTCCACAATTTCACCTTCGACGACTTCCGGTCCGGAACTCGAAGAACTTGTTCCAGACGATGCAGAGGCGCTCCCACCAGTCGAGCCAGTCGCGGCACCTGCACCAGCTGTCGCTTGACGGTACAGATGTTCGCTAAGCTTGTGGCTCGCGGCGTTAAGCCGTTCAATACCCGCTTTGACGTCTTCTTTCGTGCCGCTCTCAATGGCTTTCTTAAGATCGCGGATGGCATCCTCAATAGCGATCTTGTCGGCGCTGTCGATTTTGTCGCCGAGCTCTTTGAGTGTGCGCTCGGTGCTGTACACCAGCGCGTCGGCTTGGTTGCGCAGGGCGATTTCCTCGCGCTTCGCCGCATCCTCTGCCGCATGCTCCTCCGCGTCCTTAATCATGCGCTTGATTTCCTCTTCTGTGAGACCGCTGGAGGCTGTGATCTTGATGCTCTGCTCTTTGCCCGTGCCCAGGTCCTTGGCACTCACGTGGAGAATACCGTTGGCGTCAATATCGAAGGTCACCTCAATTTGCGGCACACCGCGAGGCGCTGGCGGAATTCCCACGAGATCGAAGCGCGCTAGTGAACGATTGTCCTTCGCCAGTTCGCGCTCTCCCTGGAGCACGTGGATCGAAACGGCAGTCTGATTGTCTGAGGCAGTAGAGAAAATCTCCGACTTGCGGCATGGAATAGTGGTGTTGCGCTCAATGAGCTTGGTGAAGACCCCTCCGAGCGTCTCAATGCCAAGCGACAGCGGCGTGACGTCGAGCAGCAGGACGTCGGAGACTTCGCCGCCGAGCACACCGGCCTGAATCGCAGCGCCGATAGCCACGACTTCATCCGGGTTGACGCCCTTGCATGGCTCCTTCTTGAAGAACTCCCGCACCTTTTGCTGAACGAGAGGGATGCGTGTGGAGCCACCAACGAGGATGACCTCATCAATGTCCTCGACCTTAAGTCCGGCATCTTCGAGCGCCTGCTTGCAAGGACCAAGGGTTCGGTCTACCAAGTCCATAACCAGCTGCTCGAACTTGGCACGCGTAATGTCCATGTTTAGGTGCTTGGGGCCGCTGGCATCTGCCGTAATAAATGGCAGATTAATATTGGTTTGCATGGCGGTAGAAAGTTCGCACTTGGCCTTTTCGCAGGCTTCTTTCAGCCGCTGGAGTGCCATCGGGTCCTTGCGCAGGTCAATGCCGGTTTCCTTACGGAATTCATCGGCAACATAGTCTATCAGGCGTTGATCGAAGTCGTCGCCGCCAAGATGGGTGTCGCCGTTCGTGCTCTTGACCTCGAAAACACCATCGCCAAGCTCAAGAATCGAGATGTCGAACGTTCCGCCGCCGAGGTCGTAGACGGCAATTGTTTCGTCCTTTTTCTTATCGAGGCCGTAGGCCAGCGCTGCAGCAGTGGGCTCATTGATAATCCGGAGCACCTCCAAGCCTGCAATGCGTCCAGCATCCTTCGTCGCCTGCCGCTGCGAATCGTTAAAGTAGGCCGGCACGGTGATGACAGCTTTGGTAACTTTCTCCCCCAGATAATCCTCCGCTGTTTGCTTCATTTTTTGGAGAATACGTGCAGAAATTTCGGGCGGAGTGTAGACCTTCCCCATGACCTCCACCGCCGCATCGCCATTGTCGCGACGGACGACTTTATATGGCACACGTTTAATTTCCTCGGTAGCCTCTTCGTAGCGCCTCCCCATGAAACGCTTGATGCTAAAAATGGTATTCTGAGGGTTCGTGATGGCTTGGCGTTTTGCTACGGCGCCCACCAAAATTTCCCCATTTTTCATGAAGGCCACGACCGACGGTGTGGTCCGCGAACCTTCAGAATTGGGGATGACGACCGGCTCACCGCCTTCCATCACTGCCACACAGCTATTAGTTGTTCCCAAATCAATTCCGATGATTTTGCTCATATTCCGTTTACCTTCTCCACAACGTTGTTGGGCGGGTCCCCTGCTCCGGCGCCCGCTTTCAAGAGTAGTTGCGCCCCCGACTCGGGGACGTTGCTGTTACTTATGCTGCAATTCCAGTGCCGACCTGTGTATACAAAAGGCTTTTCATTAAATCATTGCTAAAATGGAATTTATCGAAAATAGTTGGAATTGGCACTTTTTTTAACGTCCGAATTTGTGTCATAATGATACGGATGCTTTTGCACTTGTTGCGTTGTTGCGATTGAGCGTCTCGGTTGATGAGGGCGGTTCCTGCAGCCCCATAACCCGACTATTGGCAGAGCAGGTGGCCTGTTTTCACACCCGCGGAGTAGGCATACGCCAGGGGTATGAAGGAGCATCTGCACGCTGAAAAAGTAGCAAAGTGGCTCAAACTGCCGCCCTGTAAAAAACGATCCCGCTAAAATGGGAAATTCTCAATTGAACGGTAGGAATGTCTTTCGGGAAGCCGCGCAACCTGGTGACTGTCTCTTATACACATCT
>JANZZJ010000139.1 GCA_026419455.1 Candidatus Sumerlaeaceae bacterium
CAGTAGAGGTAGCTCGCCTGGCAGACGGTGTTGTCGTCGGTAGCGCCCTGATTGACCGAATTGGGCAGTTGAATGACCTGGAAACAATCATTCGCGGCGCAGGTGAATGGTTCCAATCACTGCAGAAAGCGGTGCACAGCGCCCGCCTCTGCGGGCCACACACGGAGCAGAGCAACTAGCGATGCGCCAGGTGGCCTACCGCGAGGAAAGCTTTTGAAGCGCTTGCTGACCCCACTGGCCGATGGGCTCAACTGCCTGCAATACTTCCACCTGAACCTTGGCTAAACCAGCCCCCACCATGCCCAACTGGCGGGCCGCTTCTTTTGACAAATCAATAATGCGGTTCCGCCGGTACGGGCCACGGTTGTTGACGCGCACAACCACCTCGCGCCCATTGCGCAGATTTGTAACCCGCAGGAGCGTTCCAAAGGGAAGAGAAGGATGCGCAGCAGTGAGCGAATGCATGTCGTAACGCTCGCCTGAGGCAGTAGGTCCGCCGTGAAAGTCTGATCCGTACCACGATGCAATGCCTGTTTGGACGTATCCGGTTGGGACGAGACGGGGTTTACGGCTTTCGAATAACCTCAAGGGATTGAGGCGAGCCCATCGTCCCTCTTTCTTATTAGCTGCCGTCACCTCTTCAGGACCGGTATCAGCGCCAAGCTGGACAGCCTGCGCCTCGGGTTCAGAAGGGGCTTTTGTCAACTTTGCCCCGATAGGCGAGTGAGAAACTGTTGCAAAAGCATCAGGCGCCGGCTGAAGCCGGCGAACTGAGGTGGGCCCAGCAACCGTCGAGGAAGGAACTGTCGATTTCGCTGTCTGTCGTTTAGTTCGAGCCGTGAGACCACTGGGGCGTGTAACTTGGACGGTCTGCTGGCTGGTCTCCCGATAAAAATTGGGTTTTGCCGATTTCGAGGCTAGCTTCTGGGATGCTGAACCATCTGGGCTGGATGATTGCCCAGAGAAGCGGGCCTCACCTCTCTTGATCGTGGACGATATAGAAGCGCTTTTTTCCGCACTTCTTCCGAAAATAGGTAACGCCATGACGCAGGCGGTAAGCAAGACCACCAGTCGCGCGCCAAATCCCAAAAACTCCATGGCGCCCTCCTTAACCAGTAAACTGTAGCTCTACGCTCATAGCCATTCCTGGCCTAAGGTAAAGCAAAAAGTGCTGCGACGCACCTCTACAGAAAGGCACGGAACGCAACATGTAGACGGCCTACCACAAGGCGTGGAGATCCATTCATTCAGCTGCTTGCCGCACATGGCCTTGAGGTAGACGTCGGGTAGCCACTGTGGACGCCAAAATCCGGGAATGAACATCCGACGCGAGAGGATGCAAACGAATCGGGGCCCAGAGAACTGACGGATCCTTCCGTTGGGCTGTCAAAACATGCTCGGAAGCCTTAACAAAAACGTGGTTGACAAGAAAGCAGAGTGATTGTAAACCCATTGTAGACTAATTAGTAGACTGGCATCTTTAAAGTGCAGCGACGAGCGCAGTTGATCAACTTGGACCTTGAGAAAACACAAGCGTAGAAGCGAGTCGAGTTCGTTTGGCGATGTACAAATGAGAAGCGAGTGCGGTGCTTATATTCAGTCTCTTAAACACACGCTACTTGCCCACGCTCGGTACCGCTGGTCGAGCGACCAGCTCCTTAATGCGGCTTTAGAAGTCGCCGAAGCGGCGCATCGGCATCAGCGCCGGGACGGCGGTGAGCCTTACATCATTCACCCTTTGCGTGTGGCGTTGAATTTCCTCCTTGTACATCCCCATGCCACAGAGGCGATGCTTGTCGTAGCCCTCCTCCACGACGTCATGGAAGACGCTCACGAGTGGACCCGACAGCGTTTAGCTGCTGTTTTCGGAACAGAAGTGGCCGATGGTGTAGAACGCCTGAGCAAAGTCACCCATGAGAGAGAACTTTCAGCTGAAGAATATAAGCGATTGATTATCAATTCTCCGCATTTTATTCGTCTTATAAAATTGTGTGATCGGCTTGACAATATTATCTCATTGCGACACTGTCCGGATGAAGTCAAAGTAAGAAGGTACCTTAACAAGACAGAAGCCTACTACCGGGAAATTGCTCGGGACTGTGACGAAGATCTGCTACGAGTGATTCTCGAAGAAATCGAGATAATTAAGAAGGAACTGGCAAAGAGTGAAAAACCGACTGGGTGAGATACAAAACGGTTTCGGTTGACATGCAGGGAAGCGTGGTGATGGTACAGGTTTAACGAAAGTGAGGCCAAAGCGCTGGTTATGGGCGTATCGCCGATAATGTGCAGTTTATGGTCCTCAAGCGGAGGAAACGAATGAAGCGTGGAACACCGTGCACAGTTTTAGCACTGGTAGCAGGGGGCCTTCTCATCAGCGGGTGCGCCAGCGTTACGAGTCAGGGTTCCGGCGGGCTGACACGGGTTTTTGTCCCCCCTCCCCCTCTAGGGGCCAGCAGCTCGACGATTACAGTTGTGCCGGCAAAACGCGGAGGAGCTAAAACCCCGGAGAAGTCATGGGGAACCACTGAGACTTCGGGAGGAAGTGCGTACAATCCTTCACAGAAAGATCAACCGCAAGCAGCAGCCAACGTCGAACACCAGGGCATCTCTTCGCTTTACGATGTTTCAGCAAGTCCTTCGGGAAGAAGTGTCGAGCAACCTGTTAAGCGATCTGCCTCGAAACCCCTTCCACAGGAAAAGCCCGTCCCGGTACTTTACGAGAAAAAGAAAGAGCGTCAGCCAGCTGGGCCGTCGAGGGAGGATTTGCCCGGCGAGTCGGATTTTGATCCGCGTTTAGCATCTTAAAAACCGTGTTTTTGCCCTGCCAGCCAACTCCGATGATTCGGAGGGGATGACGCGCTATTTTTTCCATTGAGACAAGCCTCGCGAGACAACCGACTTATTCCACTCGTTCAAATTGAGGCGTAGCCAGGTTTGCCGTCGAACTCGTAGAGATTTTCCAATTTAATGAAATGAAGTCCGGCGTCGTCCACACGTTTGAGCAGCTGAATAATCTCGGATGGCGACAACGGTTTCTTTTTTGCGACAAGGCGGCACCGCCAGTGGTCCACAAGCGTGGTGCCTTCGTAACCGGATGGCCAAACGCGCTGGCCTCGATTGCTTATGTGAGTCAACTGGAAGAATTCACCGGCGACGGGAACAACTAACGCAGCCAGATCGCCGGGAAGCCCCCCCGACCAGCGAATGAATAGGTCAACGCCGACGAGCTGTTGGCTTGGCGCATTCCTAGCTTTTACCTCTGCCTCAAATTCGTTTCCAGCAGGCGAAACGACCGCTTTCGCGCCTGCCCGCCCGTAGGTAACCGGTTTCAGCCGTGTCGGAATCTCACCAAGCCGAGCAATGACAGCATCGGCAAACTCTTTCGTGCCCACCTTTTGGGAACTGATGGATGGGTCGAAAATATCGTACGTATGTACACCATCCTCAATGGTTTTGAGCCACGCATTTTGGACGCGTTCGGCAACATCCGGCTGACCTATGTGAACCAGCATCATGACAGCGCCCATGAGAAGACCTGACGGATTCGCTAGATTCTGGCCGGCGCGCCGCGGAGCAGAGCCGTGAATGGCTTCAAACATCGCGCAGTGTTCTCCGATGTTTGCAGACCCTGCAAGCCCCACACTACCTGCTATCTGAGCAGCAACGTCGGAAAGAATATCGCCGTAGAGGTTGGGCATTACCACCACATCGAAATGCTCAGGGGTATCCGCAAGTTTGGCCGCACCAATGTCGACTATCCAATGTTCCTTTTCGATATCCGGATACTCGGTCCCTATTTCATCAAATACCCGGTGAAAAAGGCCATCGGCCATTTTCATGATGTTGTCCTTCGTAAAACACGTGACCTTCTTCCTATTGTTGGCTCGCGCATACTCGAAGGCATAACGCACGATCTTTTCGGTCCCCGGACGGGTGATTAATTTCAGGCATTGCACGACGTCGGGTGTCTGCTGGTGCTCAATGCCAGTGTAGAGGTCTTCCTGATTTTCCCTGATTATCACCACGTCTAATTCAGGATGCTTGGTCTTAACGTATGGGTAGTAGGATTTACAGGGGCGGACATTGGCATAGAGCCCAAAGGCCATTCGAGTGGTCACATTAAGGCTCTTATAGCCTCCTCCCTGCGGGGTAGTAATGGGTGCTTTCAAAAATACTCTTGTTCGTCGTATGGACTCGAATGCTGACAGCTCGATGCCTTCGGGAATGCCTCGCAGGTAAACTTTTTCGCCGATCTCGATAACTTCAGGCGCTATTCTCGCACCTGCCGCTTCAATAATGCGGAGAGTGGCATCCATTATTTCAGGTCCGATCCCGTCTCCGAAGGCGACTGTGATAGGTACTTTGTCCATTTTGGGCACCTCAGTAAAGAGTTGACGAATTCCAGGGCTTACTTGCTCTTCCGCAGCCATGGTCTCGTCCGAGACGATTGCAGCGACTAAAGCAAAGCCGATGTTACGCTGGCGGAATACTTGACAAAATTTTTATCAGAGAAGCGATTACTATTCACGGGAATGCGCAAGCGGGCAATTTTTTTCCGCTTTTCCTGTAAATCGTGCGCGGTATTTACGGCTTGTCTGAGCCTCGAGCGCAGGAAATGTCATCGCTTGGAAAGGATAAAGGGAGTTCATGCTGGCATTAATCGGGTTTTATGTGCTGCTCGTTATCTACTTTTTTGCGTGTCTGTTCCTCATTCTAGTGATCTTAGCTCAAGAGGGGAAAGGCGGTGGGCTTTCGGGACTGGGTGGCGCTTCGGCTATTGGAGAGACCTTCGGTTTTGGCGCTGCCAGTGCCGCACTGCGTAAGTGGACACGCAACGCAGCGATTATTTTTATCGTATTAACCATTGTTCTCACGTTTTGGGGGGAAATGATCGTCAAAAGCCGTGTCGAGAAATTTTTGCGTGGAGGAGACTCGACCCCCGTAGCAAGTACGTCGGAGCAAACCCCGAAGAGACCGGATGGTACGGGCACAACGCCCGGCGCCCCGCCTTCCGAGGGATCTCAAGGTGCTGTCCCCAATACGCCAGCCGTGCCTGCCGCGCCAACACCGAGTGGACAGAGCAGCGAGTGACCGGAATCAATCTTGTGGCCTTCGGCGAGCCCCACTCACAGTAACTGCCATTGACAAATTCTCACCAAAGGCTGCAGGCTGGCCTACGGTTAGAGCATGAGTTCTCACACGAAGGCTTTCGTTTCAGTAGCGGCCGGGAAAGATTCGAATGCCGTTCGAGAAGATAGAAATAAAAATTAGCAAAAAGGGGGAAATTGTGGTGCGTGTCGAAAACTCGGACGAAATCAGTATCCGCAATCTGAGAACGTTTTTAGAGGAGGTTCTGGGCCCCATCTCCTATTCGAGCCGTTTGGACATCCCCGCTTGGGAGTTAGAAAAAGAGCTAGCTCAACCCAGAGAAGAAGAGCTAGAGCGTCAGAAGGGCTAGTTGTCGGGCATAAAACGAGATGAAAACATGTCGAGTTTGTGGCTTCCACAATCCTGACGCTAACCAGAGGTGCACTAACTGCCAGAGTCTCCTGAATGCAGCTGCAGGTTGGCAGCGCTCAGCCCCTGTGGGCGATATTAAACAATGGTTACTAACGGCCACACTTGGCTTCTTTGAAACAATTTGGAGACGAAACCCACTTCGGCACGTTTGGAAACTTCCAAGCAAAGCGCTCCCCTATCGATACCCATGCCAGGCTGCTGTGTTGGGACTTCTTCCTCCACTGGGCCAGCTTTATAACAGACAGGTTGGCAAGGCACTTTTGCTCGGCGTTGGATTTTGGGGCAGTGTTGCGTTAGGTATTCAAACCCTTCATCAGCCCTGGAGTAACGCGTTGCTTCTGGCCGTGTTTCTGTATTGGGTTTTTATCGCCACCGACGCCCTCATCACGGCGATTCGCATCAACGGCGAACACTGGTCATTCCGAAATAGCGTAGCAACGTGGTGCGCCATGCTTTTCTATGCAGGGATCGCGATAACCGCTGTTCAATTTCTTTTACCGACACTGTTTCTTTTGGCGCTTGGTATCGCGATGACAGCGCTCGTTTCCACCGGGCGCCTGCGTCATGTCGACTACTCCTGGAGGACATGGAGCACGGTTCTCACGGCAGCACTTCTCATCTTGGTAGTGACGGCATCGTTACAAAATAGCGGACGAATTTTCGCTTTGGTGCGTCTAAGGGATAACATTGGATCTGGCAACGAACTGCGTCGAGGCGACCTCTTGCTAGTATCGTATGCGGCGTATTGGTTTCGCACGCCGCGGGTTGGTGAGGTAGTATATTTCGACCCACCGGCTTTCCGCGCAGAGGAACCTCGCTCTGGGACAATGATTATCATCAATGCAAAAGATTACTTTCAGCGCATTGCGGGACAGGGTGGAGACATTATTGAGACTTCTCCACCTCAGCTTTTGCGCAATGGTGCCCCACTTGCGAATCAATTAGAACCGTTCGGCATGGAGTTCATCGCGGTTGCACGCAAATTTCGTGTTCCCGAGGATCATTATTTTCTCCCAATGACAAACATTCCGCGCGAATTGCTGAACGTGACACCGCCGCGGCTGTTTCAGCCCGGCTGGGTTTTTCCACAATGGGAGGACGCGTGCATTGTTCCCTCAAATGCCATAATGGGAAAAGTAGTGGCGATCGTCAATCCCCCTGAAAAACGACGCTGGTTTTAGCAACTTTTGGATGCCGCCAGGGGGACAAAACTCATTCACTTTGCACACATATGTGCAAGGATTACCCTAGATTCGTCCTTGCGCGGCGCCCGGCGTGAGCATGATAATACCAACAAAGTTGCGCTCGACAGTCTGACAAATAAACGTTTTGTGATAACGACAAAGGGTTTTCACATGCACAGGTTAAATCTAAAAATTCGGCGTACGGTTAGTCAGAAAGACCCCTTCGAAGAGGACTTTCTCCGGTGGATGAACAGTTTCTTCGGTCAACAGCGCCCCCACTTCATGCCGACCACCCGAACATGGACTCCCCCAACGGACATTTACGAAACAGAGAATGACATTCACATTCGTATGGAGCTGGCCGGCGTTCAAGAAAACGACGTCGAGGTGAAGCTTTCCGGGCGTTATTTAATCGTTCGCGGTAAGCGCGAAGACACATCAAACGTCCAGAAGGAGAATTACCACCTGATGGAAATCCAATACGGGTGCTTCCAACGGGTTTTTGCTCTCCCAGAAATTTTTTCGCCGGAAGACGTCAGCGCACATTTGGAGAATGGCTTCCTGACGATCATCCTGAAAAAGCGTCCAAACCAGAACCAAGAGATTCGGATCGAAATTCAATAGAGGCACATACAATGGCACAAGACGTCGAGTCTGAGGCTCGTGGAGGGGACATTGAACTCAGTCCTGAGGTCTTCACTGAACTTCCTATTCTTCCGCTGGAACAATTCGTACTGTTCCCGGGAATGATGGCCCCGATCATCATTGGGGATGAAAAAAGCAAAATCCTTATCAACGAGGTTGTTGGAACGACGCGGCAGGTTGGAGTCTTCACCAAACGTCCCGAGGCACCCAACATTGCTAGCTTCGAGAACCTTTACGACGTCGGAACAGCGGCCAATATTGCAAAAATGCTCCGTACGCCTGACGGGATCGTGCGGGTGCTTTTGCATGGTATTGCACGCATCCGGATCGTCGAGCCACTGACAACCGAGCCTTATCTCCGGGCGCGCGTGGAAGAATTGAAAGAAGAACCGGCCGAAAACAAAGAGACCCTGGCTCTTGTGCGGAGTATCCAATCACTTCTGGCGCAGGCCGTGCAGTTATCTGGCATGCCAGAGGATTTTGCCACGGCGGCGATGAATCTGACGGATCCTGCTCGGCTAGCGGACCTTGTTGCTTCAAACTTGCAGCTGAAGGTGCCCGAGCTAATCGAAATTCTCTCCATCACGAACGTCCACCAGCGTCTGCAACGAGTGCACTTTTACCTGACCCGCGAGATGGAAGTGCTCGAGCTAGGGTCGAAAATCCGTACTCAGGTCAAAAGTGAACTCGATAAAGCACAACGCGAATACTACCTGCGTGAGCAACTTAAAGCCATCCGAAAAGAACTTGGTGAAGACGAGAGTGGGTCGCGTGAGATTGAGGAACTAGAAGCACGTCTGAAAGACAAGCCACTGCCTGAACACGCACGTGAGGTTGCCCAGAAGGAGCTCAACCGATTGCGGTTGATGCAGCCAGCTAGTGCCGAATACACCGTCGTGCGAACTTATCTAGACTGGATTTTGGAACTGCCATGGTTAGAGAGCACAACCGACACGCTCGATATTAGGCATGCTCAGCGTATTCTCAATGAGGACCACTATGACCTGGACAAGATAAAAGAGCGCATTCTCGAACATTTAAGCGTTCGAAAACTCAAAAACGACATGAAGGGGCCCATTCTCTGCTTCGTGGGTCCCCCGGGCGTTGGAAAAACATCTCTTGGGCGTTCGATTGCGAGAGCAATGGGACGTAAATTTGTGCGCATTGCTCTTGGCGGAATGAGGGACGAGGCCGAGATTCGGGGACACAGGCGCACCTACATCGGCGCCATGCCCGGCAGAATTATCAAGGCCATCAAACAGGCTGGCTCAAATAATCCCGTGCTTATGCTCGACGAGGTGGACAAGCTGGGGAGTGACTATCGGGGCGATCCGGCGGCCGCTCTATTGGAGGTCCTCGATCCGGAGCAAAACAATAGCTTCGTCGATTACTATCTGGATATGCCTTTCGATCTCTCCAACGTTATGTTCATCACAACGGCCAATCACATGGACCCCGTCCCTCCGCCGCTACGGGACCGGATGGAGGTGATCGAGCTGCCAGGCTATACCCTGGGAGAAAAAGTCCAGATTTGTAAACGATATATCATCCCGAAACAGCTCGAGAACAACGGTTTGACGCCGAAGCACTTGCGTTTCACTGACGGCGCCATCATCCGAATCATTGACGAATATACGCGGGAAGCGGGCCTGAGAAACCTTGAGCGGGAGGTCGCCGCTGTTTGCCGCAAAGTTGCCAGACGTGTGGCGGAGAATGCTGAGTATCATGCAAGGGTCACACCGAAACAGCTGGAAGCATTATTGGGCCCGCCTAAGTACTACAGCGAAACCGCGCAGCGCATGGGGGTTCCTGGCATTGCCATAGGACTGGCCTGGACGCCGGTTGGAGGCGAGATACTTTTTGTGGAAGCAAGCATGACACCTGGAAACGGGAAATTTATGCTTACGGGACAGTTGGGCGAAGTCATGCGAGAGAGCGCTCAAGCCGCTCTGACTTATCTGCGTGCTAACGCTGCGGAATGGGGAATTCCGGATGAGTTGTTTTCGCAAAGGGACATTCATCTTCACGTGCCCGCGGCCGCTGTTCCCAAGGATGGCCCGTCAGCTGGAATCACCATCTGCACCGCCTTGGCTTCTCTGCTTACGGGACGGCTCGTCAAGGACTACCTCGCAATGACGGGAGAGATTACTTTGAAGGGAAACGTTTTGCCCGTAGGCGGCATCAAGGAAAAGATGCTAGCGGCAGCACGGGCTAAGATCCGCGAAGTTGCGCTCCCCGAACGCAATCTTAAAGACCTCGAGGAATTACCGGTCGAGGTGCGCTCGAAGCTGAAGTTCCACAGCGCGAAGCACGTGAAGGAAGTTCTCACCCTTGCGCTCGGTGAAAAGATTGAGGCCCCACAGCCCTAAGCACCATGGTTTAACGTGGTGCGTAGAAACCGGGTCGAATGCTTTGCGGCATGATGAGTAAAAAATAGACGGTTGACAGCGGATGCTCTGAGTTGCGCGCCCGTAGCTCAGTGGATAGAGCTGCTGACTTCGGATCAGCGGGTCGGGAGTTCGAATCTCTCCGGGCGCGCTTTAATTTTACCACTGTTCGTCTTTGTCGTCGGGAGTAAGTATGATCTCCCGGCTCGCAAACTCCCCATTAACGGGATCATGAACACGCTTCTCGCGCCATTCGAAGAGCTCGCGCACGGTTACGTCATCGTCAATCGTTCGGGTTACTGTAAACTGGCGCGCCGAGCCGTCAGCATGACGCTCCAACACAACAATTCGGGCTATGTATTGGCGTTTCATCGCGGAATCCTCGCCTGTTGTCTACTGTTTGTCGCGTCATTTCTTGGACGACAAGGTTTAGAAACCAACGTCATCGGAAGACGACGGATGTGCGTAGAGGACGAACGTTGCTATATCCTGGATAAATAAAAGGTTTATCGTTCCTGTCGGGCCGTTTCTGTGTTTGCCAATAATGAGCTCGGTTTCCAAAGGTGGTCGCACTTTTCTTTGTTCACCTTCATCACCGCGGGAGTCTTCTGGTGTCTTTTCTCGATGGAGAAACATCACGACGTCCGCATCCTGCTCAATAGCACCGCTTTCCCGGAGATCGCTGAGCATGGGTCGTGTCTTACGTCCTTTACGCTGTTCAACCTGACGGCCGAGTTGGCTCAATGCTAAGACGGGTATGTCAAGCTCACGTGCAAGCGCCTTGAGAGAGCGAGTTATTTCGGCAACTTCCTGTTGGCGATTTTCTGCGCGATTACCCGAGTGCATGAGCTGGAGGTAATCCACAACAATAAGAGCAAGGTCAGGGAAACGGCCTTTTAATCGCCGCGCCTTGGAACGTAGCTCAATAACACTCTGATTAGGGGTGTCGTCAATGTGAATGGGGGCGCGCGCCAGTGTTTCTCCGGCTCTGTCAAGAGCTTCCTCGTTTTTCGCTGTTAATTTTGCGTGGCGCAAAGAATAAAGGGGGACTCTCGCGAGCGATGCGAGCAGCCTCTGAATGATCTGTTCAGAACTCATCTCGAGAGAAAAAATTCCCACCGGACGAGCAGCGTCCATGTTCACGGCCACACCATTGTGCCTACCGGTGGCGACGTTGAGTACAATGTTCATGGCAAGAGCGGTTTTGCCGATAGCGGGGCGAGCAGCGAGTATGATGAGGTCGCTGGGCTGCAGGCCACCGGTCATAATATCCAGATCTTTGTAGCCTGTAATGACGCCGCGCCGACTGTGACCATCGCGCCGTTTTAACCGGATGTCTTCGAGAACTTGAGGAACAATCTTCGACGAAGGAGCAAATTCACGGGCTGTGCGTTCGAGAGCAAGGTCGAAAATTTCGCGTTCTACATCTTGAATAATTTCGTGAACGTCGCTCGCGCCGTCGCCGGCTTGAGAGCGAATTTTCTCCGAGATCCGCAGGAGCTCCCGTCGCTCGAAGGCGACGCGAATCTGTGCAATGTAGTGATCTATGTTGGCGACAGAGAAAACCTGATTGGGGAGCGACATGACGTAATCCGGACCGCCAATACGCTGAAGGATTTTTCGGGACTTTGCTTCAGCTATCACGGTCGTCACATCGACTGTGAGTGATTTGCGGTGGAGCTCGCCTATAAGCTCGAAGAGCGTTGCGTGACCCTCGTGAAAGAAATGTTCTGCACGCAAGTCATGCAAAGCTGTGTCAATGGCCTCGGCGTCGAGCAGCATGGCTCCTAGAACAGCTTGCTCGGATTCAAGGCTGGCAGGGGGCTCTGTCACCCCGTCCAGAGTCCTTTTCGTTGCATAATGCCTATCGCGTCGTTGTGTCGCCATTGCTATATCGGAGCCAGTTATGGAAGTTCATCCACACGTTGCGCATACTACTTGCGCAGGGGAGGATATCCGTCGAAGATAATTGCACCGTGTCCGAGTGAAAGGTGCAAGAGCAAGAAAATCATGAAATGGATGAGGCGTGACTGTTCGCGCCTAAGGGTGTAGAGAAAGGGATGTTTTGGAGGCGAGAGCGGAGCCTTTCGCGCAATTCGTCGAAATGAGTCTGATCATGATGGAGGCGAGAGATGCGCTCGCTTGCCACCACTAGCCCGCAGCCTACAGAGCTGAGGAGGGCAACAGCGAACGAGTTAAGATCGTTGAAATAAAGGAGGGCGGCAGCTCCAATAACGAGGAGAAAACCAGTCGGTGCGATCCAAACTCCCTCGCGAATTTGCTCTCCCAGCGGCAGGAAAGGTCTCTCGAGTTCGCCCGGAAGAAGTGTTACCAACGCGAGATGCTCGCCGACGCCACGTGCAAACCACCAGAAAACGGCCACGATAATAAGAGCAGCCATTGTCACGTGCCACTGAGCGGGCAATCCAAGGGCAGCTATTGCCAGAAGACACAACCTGTGTCGACTGACAGCGGCATGCGTGGCGCAAGCAGCTAACACCACATCTTGGCCCATCATATCGGCGACAGTTTCACTGCGACTGTGGCTCGCTCTACGTAAACGGACGTGTTCTGCGAGGAAAGTTCCTGCCCAAACACTTCCAACCACAAGCACCCACAGGAAATCCCACATCGGAAGATCCATTGACGTTGCAGGCCACAAAAGCTGGCCAAGACGAAAGGCAATTCCGGCCCCAACGAGCAGACCGAGAGAAAACCAGTGGATTGCAGTAAACAATGACGAAACAGCTATGCCGATGGGCGTGGTGAGGACGCCGAGAGAGAAGCTAATGAAGCGTACTCCACTCTTGGGGTCTTTCCAAAGCGTATAGTGAGACGTCGCGACCTGCTCGCAATTCACCATCTCACTTTTCCATTGCTTACGCGAAAACAACACGATCGCAACGACAAGACCTAACAGCAGCAATATCCCACTCACGACCATTGCCTACCAACCTCATTTGATAGGGGTTTTTGTGTTTTCGACAGGAATTGTGTAACCGTGGTTCCACAAGCTAATTCAGCCGCCAACGGGAAGACACGCACAGTCTCATATGGGAGCAATGCGAGAGGCATGCTACCATTCCCGCAAAACTCGGTAATGTGAATCGCGTTCTGCCGGTCTCCTGCCGGCACCTCGGATGAGGTGAACCAATTGCTCTACCGACAGTCCTTGGGGCGTTTTTGCCCCAGCCTCATGGACAATGGTCTCATGAATCACCGTCCCATCTAAATCGTCGGCCCCAAAAGCAAGGCTTACTTGGGCGACCTTCGGAGTGAGCATGACCCAATACGCTTTAATGTGGTCGAAATTGTCGAGCATGAGCCTGGCCACTGCAATCGTTCTGAGGTCCTCGACACCTGTAGGGCCCGGCAATTGGCTAAGCTCAGTATTGTCGGGGTGGAAGGCTAGTGGCACAAATGCCAGAAAGCCGCCGGTTTCATCCTGAAGTTCACGCAATTGAACCATGTGGGCTACTCGTTCTGCTCGGGTTTCGATGTGACCATACAACATCGTGGCAGTGGAACGAAGCCCTGAGCGGTGAATAAGGCGTTGAATCTCCAGCCATTGCTGAGGCCCAATTTTCAGGGGATAGAGTTCTTTGTGAACTCGCTCGCTGAGGATTTCCGCACCACCGCCCGGACAGGAATCCAAACCCGCTTCGCGCAAAGCTAGCAACGTCTCTTCAGGCGACAGTTTAGAAATCTTTATCATTTGAGCTATTTCCACGGCAGTGAACGCTTTCACGTGGATATTTGGGGCGACTTCTTTGATCGCTCTCACAGTGTCGAGGTAATAGCGGAACGGCAATCGCGGGTTAATTCCACCAACCATGTGTACCTCTGTGATACCGTGAGACAGATGTTCTAGGACAAGCCGTTGAATCTCTGCCGGTTCAAGAACATAGCCACCAGCTTCGCCGGGTAAGCGATCGAAAGCGCAAAAAAGACAGCGCTTGTTACAGATATTCGTGTAGTCAATACGCAGATTGCGGTTAAAGAACACGTAATCGCCCACTTTTCTCTGACGAACGACAGTAGCTAGCCATCCAAGTAGCGTAAGATCGCAATGCTCGATAAGGCGCAGGCCTTCCTCATAACTCAGCCTCGTGCCAACGCAGATTTTCTCGGCAATGTCATCTACATCGGCTGCTGCGGCACGATCAAGTAGCCAATCGAGAGAGGTCATGTTGTGTTCTCCATTGTTTTGCACGGGTCAATCTGCTCCGCCACTTGATAACGACAGCAAACAACATTTATTGAACACTGGTCTGGGTTTCGGTTAATCCTAAGCAAGTTGGGACAATCCGCTTAAGCTGACAGTCGTTATGGCGCTTTGCGATACCCAAAGGTACGAAGGAAAGGAACCGCATGCGAACGATACTAGAGAACGCGACCCTATTGGAGATCAGCCCGCCGCGTGTTCACAGCCCTCTTCGGATTGTCATTGAGGGCGAAAACATCAGCAACATCCAGCCGAACGCGGCCCCTCGTGGAGAAAGCTCTGACACAGCAACCGTGGACTGCAGCAACTACTTCGTCATGCCAGCTCTGGTCCTCGGCCACACGCATTTGTATTCGAGCCTTGCGACCGGTATGCCGGCACCTAAAAAGAAGCCTGCAAGTTTTGTCGAAATCCTTGAGGAAATTTGGTGGAAACTGGATCAAGCACTTGACGAAGAGAGCGTGTATTATAGTGCTCTCGTCGGTGCCGTCCGTTCCGCGCTTTGTGGAGTGGGAACGATAGTTGATCACCACGCATCCCCGCGAGCTATCAAGGGCTCATTGGCGTTGGTCCGACAAGCACTCGAAAGAGTCGGGTTGCGAGGAGTTCTTTGTTACGAAGTAACGG
>JANZZJ010000183.1 GCA_026419455.1 Candidatus Sumerlaeaceae bacterium
TGTGTATAAGAGACAGCAACTTCTCCGTTCCGGGGAATCGTGTGAATTTATTTCTATGGAGCTGCGCGAGGCAATCGATCATCTCGGGGCAATCCTTGGAATAGAATCGTCGGAAGAGATACTTGACCGAATTTTTGCTAAGTTCTGCATCGGGAAGTAAAACCAATGGGGCACAGCGACTCATCAAAAAAGGACAAGCGTCTCATTAGGATAAAAGTGCATCCCCATGCAAAACGGGACCACGTGGCGGAGTTAGAACCCGACTACTACAGCATTTGGACCACCGCAGCCCCGGAAAAAGGGAAAGCTAACGAGGCGGTACGTCGCTTATTAGCTGAGAGGTTGGGCGTCGCCCCATCGTGTCTGGAATTGCGCAAGGGTGCGACTAGTAGGGAGAAGGTCTTTGAGCTCACAGTTTTCAAAACTGGAGAGCGTTGACAGCTATGATACGAGTCACTAGGCCTTTGTTATCGCACGTTTACGGAGTCATGTAAGGTGCCAGGCTTGTGCGGAGCGATGCCATGATAAGTATGCCAGAGAAACTCACAATTACGAGAGGCAAGTGCTACGCGCTTTTCGCTTTTGACGTGGGCATGTCGATCGACTTGGACGCGTGCGATAAAATTTTGGCCGAAGAATCGAAGCGGGGTGGTCTACGTCATCGTCGCAAAGCTCCACCATATTTTGAGTACCGGCCCCTGCCGGTAAGAGTCACCCGCCGCGTCCAAAGTTTTCCTATTGCGCAGTTCCGCAGCGAAGCGCAAGTTGAGGTCACCCTCTTTGATTTCGGGGCGGCTCAGCTTATCTACTCGATCCCCTTTTCCGGATCCCTGGAGGATTTGTTAGAACTTAGTTTGGCGCTCTATGATAACCCTTTGCTGCTGAGTGATTCGCGTCAACAGGTTGAAGAGGTTGTCCACATTGTTCGAGAAGCCATTCAACGTCCATCCATAAGCGATTTCGTGGAGGACTACTTCATTTACGAAGTTCCAGAGTTTCGAGGTGCCACGTCGCTGGAAAACATTATTAGCGATTACGGGGCGGTTATCGCCCAGATCCTGCGGGCGGAAAATTTCTCTCTTTCTGATCAGGAAGTAGCCGATGCGCTCGCGGTCAGGATGAGCTGCGGGCCAACTGACCTGGCCCTGATCGACTGGGCCTCGGCTCTTGTTTTCGACGTAGATGCCGAAGATGTTCGAACGGTCTTGGAATTCGCTAACGTCGAGCTCTTGGAAATGCGCTGCATGGATCAGGAACTTGACGATGGTTTGGAGCAGGCTTATCGCACCCTGACGGGCCCACCCAAGCCATGGTGGCGACAGCTCTTCTCCGCCGACCGGGAAATTGACAGGGTGGCTCAGCTTCAGGCCGACTGCGCGATGATGTTTGAAGGTGTTAATAATGCTCTCAAGCTTCTCGGCGACCAATGGCTTGCACGACTTTATGTGGCCACTTCCAAACGCTTTCACTTGCCGGACTGGGACGCAAGTATTCTGCGTAAGCTGAGCACTCTCGAAAGCATTTATGAAAAGATTAGCGATCGAGCGTCCGCTAGGCGCTTAGAAGCTCTCGAATGGATCATCATCATTCTCATAGCGATCTCAGTCATTCCGACCATTCCGAGCCTATTTACATGGTTGAAGTGACCCCCAGGGACTCCCGATCGAGCAATGCTTTGAGCTCAGTAGCGTTTGTGACGGGAGCAAAGCACTGGCGACGCGCACAAATGACAATAGAAGGCTTATGATGGTTAACTTGGGAATCTTCCTTTTTACGAATGATCTTGTTAACAATAAAACATTTGCCCAGAATGTGACGTAAATCGTCGCACTCGTGGGTATTGACGCCGTCGATTTCACAAACGACCGGATCGTCGCGCAATTCGAGCGCGAGAAACGCCGACGCGGCAGCCATTGGCATTGCATAAACAAATTTGTCTAACCGGCTGAATGCGGCGTCATAATCGGGCAGCGAATCCTGATTGTTACTCAGCAACTTTAGCCGGACAAGGTTTCTTAAAAGCACCGCCGAGGCAGAGGGTAACGCGCCATCGTGATTATCTTCGAGACGGCAAATAAGGTCTGGCGTGTCAGCTGGAGTCGTGAAGATGACTCCGCTACCGTCTACGAACTTGTCGAACGATTCCAAAGCCAATTCCGTCGCCCAATTTAGGTAAAGGTTTGAGAATGTTAGTTCGTAGAGGTCGAGCAATGATTGTACGAAGAAAGCGTAATCTTCTAGCACGGCGTCCACCTTGGCGATTCCTTCATTAAAGGTACGCAAGAGAACACCAGTTTTAGGGCGTAGGGTGTTAAACAAAAACTTTGCGGCTTGTTCCGCAGACAATAAGTAATGCGAGGCATGAGTGATTTCCGCCAGCCTCACCAGCGCAGAAATCATGAGTCCATTCCAACTTAATACGCTCTTTTCGTCGCGGCTGGGCGCAATTCGAAGCTCGCGGTGCTGCAACATCCTGTGACGGATTTCACGTAGTTTTCTTGTCAGTTGCTCTTTTGATAAACTAAACTGGTCAGCGAGGTGCGACAGGTCTCGCACGCGCCTCAGGACACTCCACTCTCCCTCAAAGTTGCCGTGGGAGCCTACTTCAAAAAACTCACACGCGAGTGGAGCTAGCTTGTCCCCTACAGCCTCGACTATTTCTGCTTTAGACCAGACATAATAGCGTCCTTCTTCGCCGTCGCTGTCGGCATCGTAGGCGGAATAAAAACGCCCTTCTGGCGCTCGCATTCTTTCCAGCACCCAATCCCCTGTTTCAGTTGCAACTCTGAGGTACTCTTGATTACCAAAAACTACCGACGCGTCAGCGTACAGAAGCGCAAGTAATGCCTGGGTGTAGAGCATCTTCTCGAAATGAGGAACGGTCCATTCGTCATCTACACAGTAGCGGGCAAATCCACCACCGAGTTGATCAAAAAGTCCGCCGTAAGCCATGGCGTCTAAAGTCGCACTCACAACCGATAGAGCATTCGCATTTTGGTAGCGCACCGCGATAGCAAGTAATGCACGTAACAGTGAATCTGGGGGAAATTTCGGAGCGTGGCCAAAGCCGCCATACCCTTGATCAAAGTGAAGAAAAGCGGTCTGCAATATAAGTTCGTGCCGCGGATGAAACTTGGACGGTTCAGGAAGATCCTGAGCGAGGAGACGCTTAAGTTCTGAACTCATATTGAGAGCTTGCTGACGGATTGCGTGTGCATCGCGGGACCACAAAGACTGAATTTGTTGAATCAACGAGAGAAAGCCTCTTCGCCCCTGACGATCGTACGGCGGAAAATAGGTGCCCGCAAAAATGGGATGGAGTTCAGGGGTAAAAAAGACCGTGAGGGGCCAGCCACCCGAGCCGTTAAGAGCCATACAGAAGTTCATGTAAACCGAGTCAACATCAGGACGTTCCTCACGATCGACCTTCACCGAAACGAAATGCTGATTGAGGAATTCTGCTATTTCGCTATTGTCAAAGCACTCGTGGGCCATGACGTGGCACCAGTGGCAGGCACTATAGCCGATTGATAAAAAAATGATCTTGTTTTCGCGTTTTGCTTTTAGAAACGCCTCTTCTCCCCAAGGGTACCAATCTACTGGCTGGTGAGCGTGCTGACGCAGGTAAAGCGATGTTTCGTGGGCAAGCCTATTGGACATTGAGTTCACCGTGAATTTGCATTGTATCGCTCACCTTTTCCCACGTTCAGGTGGGAGGCGGCGTCTACATATCGTACCAATTAGGGACCATTTTCTTACAACCAAATGCTCCATAGGCACTTGCCCTAGCTCTTATGTTCGTCTGAACAGTTAATCTGCGGGGGCAGAAAGTGCTCAAAAGTTCTATCGTCGCAGTTGATTTCCCTCCCGCTGGAATCAAAGAAACGTACTAGTCCCCTGCTTTCTGTAACTTTTCCAATAGTCGCGATCGAAGCAGATTGCCCAAGCTCTCGCAGACGTGCAACAAGTTGATCGGGAGCTAACCTTGTACAGAAAAGCAGTTCGTATTCCTCTCCGCTGAAAAGGATATAGTCTTCAATTTTCTCGTTCGTCATGTTACAATAGGCGACGATTTCCGGGGGAAAGGGAATTTTGTCGACGTAAATGTCAAACCCGCACGAGCTAGCCTCGGCGAGGGTTTTGAGCTCATGGACGAGCGAATCACTAATGTCGATCATGGCGAGGTCGGGACAGATCATGGCCAGGATTGCCCCAAGCGTAACCTGGGGTTGGGGCGTCCAGTGACGCTCAAGCAACACCTGAACGACCCGCGGCTCAAGCAGGCTAACAATTGACGGATTGAGTGCCAACATGAGGCCAGCTTTAGAGCCGCCCAGCTTGCCAGAAACGTACACGTTTTGCCCGGGGCGACAGCTCGTGCGCAAAGCAGGGGAAACGCCATCCGGCATTCGTCCCACTGCAGTAATGCTGACGATAACCTGGGGAGAACGCACTGTATCACCGCCGATGATGCTCACACCATAAGTCTGGCACATCTCACGCATGCCATCGTAAAGCGCGACGACTTCTCTCAGGGCAACATCAGGCGGCAGGCCAAGAGAAACGAGGACGTGTGAAGGAATACCGCCCATTGCTGCAACATCACTGAGGTTGGCTGCTATCGCTTTGGAACCGAGCAGTCGCCACTGCAGATTGGGACGTGAAGGGAAGTGGGTTCCTTCAACTAGCATGTCTGCCGTCAAAACCATTGAGTGTTGGAAACATGCTGTTGGTGAGAGGACCGCTGCATCGTCTCCGACCCCAACAATTAAATCCTTTCCTTGTTTTTCTAAGTAGGGAAAGATGATCTTGAGCAAACCGGCCTCTCCCACGTCGCTGACAGTTGATTGCGCTGTCTCCACATCATCGTTCGGTCTCATTCTCCCGTTCCTCCTCCATTTGTTGCCTTGCCGCGGCAAAGGCTGCGCACAGCCGGCGCACTTTTTCGCAGATGCTGTGTGCTCTCATAACCTCCCCAATGAACGCAATGTTGTGGGCACCGGCTCTGACAAGCTCCGGGATGTCCTTTTCGTTGATTCCGCCTATTGCCGTAATTCTAAGACTTACTTTTTTGCGCACTTCACGCAACAGATCTATTCCAACGGCTGGCCAGGGGTTTTCCTTCGTTCGTGTGGGAAAAATTGGCCCAACCCCAATGTAGTCGACAGGAAGCGAAGCGGCTACCAGTGCCTGCTGAAGCGTGTGCGTGGACAGGCCAACGATTTTTTCGGGTCCCACGATTTTCCGCACTTCTGCAACGCTCATATCCTCCTGCCCAACATGAACACCGTCTGCATCAACTTCCAGAGCGAGCCATGGATCGTCATTAATGATAAAGGTCACACCATGTTCTGTAGTAAGCTGTCGGATTTCTCTGGCAATCGGAAGTAATTCTTCTCGCGGTAAGCTCTTGTCGCGCAGCTGAATTACCTTCCCACCTCCCTCGATGACCTCACGGGCAATCTCCAAATGGGACCGTTTGGCCAGCGCAGTGTCGGTGATCACGTAGATTCCCCATTCACAAGGTCTGAACGAGAAGGCCGAGACTGTGTTTATTAGGTAGTCCGGCATGATAGCCGCTTGCAACCTCCTGTCTGGTCACGTCATAGCACATTCCACTGCCAGCACCTGATACGGTTTGGACAAGAGATTTTCGCGTATCGCAGTTATAACATTATCCTTAATTTCATATCGCAACTCCACATGGTTTGTGAAGACGAAAAGACGGTAACGTTGCTCTGTGTTGGTCATGGCGTCAAGCATGACAGTTGGTTCAGGACGACGACTGACCTGCGTCACGCGACAGGCTGCATCCACAAGCGCCTGGCGAATCTCTTTTTCATCAGCGTCGGGTGATACACGCACATCAAAAGCGAGGCGAATCCCGTTATCCGAAAGAGTCCAGTTCATCACAGGTGATGTGATCAAGAGGCGATTGGGAATCAGCAGTTCTTTCCCGTCAGCATCTCTCACCGTAGTGGCGCGGGTTCGAATGTGGGTGACAATGCCGGTTGTGCCCGAGACCGTTATCCAGTCTCCGACACGAACGGGTCTCTCGAAGAGCAAGATTAGTCCGGAGACAAAATTTGCGAAGATCTCCTGAAGTCCAAAGCCCAGCCCTACCGTCACAGCAGCGGCCATCCATTGGACACTCTTCCAGGTGATGCCAAGCGACTTGGAAATCGCCATAAGGCCGGCGATGGCTATCGAGTAGCGTACAACAGCTGAAATGGCGTAACGTGTGCCCTGCTCCACGCGTGTCCAGCGCGAGAGGAGAACTTCAAGTAACCCGGAAACGTTGCGCATTAGGATGACTGTCATGAAAGAGAAAACGAGCGCGACCAGAACGTCACCGACTGTAACGGCCGCAGCCCCACCAG
>JANZZJ010000206.1 GCA_026419455.1 Candidatus Sumerlaeaceae bacterium
TCGGAGAAGTGTATAAGAGACAGATCTACCCCCATGACGATACCTGACAATAATGCCACCGGTATCACTCGAACGACGACCATCTCAGCTCCTGCAAATTTTAGGGTCGAATATGTGGAAGTGGATGTCGTTATTACCCATCCCTATCGCGGGGACCTCGAAATGTTTCTGACCTCGCCTGCCGGCACCCAAGCCAAGATAGCGGCGACGCGCAGTGATAGTGGCGACAATTACAGTCATTGGGTCTTCACATCGGTAGCCCACTGGGGCGAAAATCCACAAGGTACGTGGTCCTTCAAAGTTGCTGACCGTTACGCGAGCGATGTTGGCTCGCTATCATCATGGACACTCACCATTTACGGACACCTTGCCTATCCGGCCGCGGTGAGAGACTGGTCTTTGTATTAAAAGAGCAACGACTGAAGGCTAAGCCGGACGAGATAAAAAACTCGTCGCTCAAAAGAGGACCATGGCTGGGCGGTGAACGTCACCGCCCGTTTTTCTTTCATAAGGAGGGCCAGTAAGCAGCGTGTTATGGCCGATGACCCCTGGCTGGAGGTGAGCAGCAATTTTGCGTTTAGAACCGCTTGCGATTCACGCGCATGCTTGTTGAGTCGCTGAGGTCACCAACATGTGAAAAAATATTTCATCGAAGCATTTTAACCGGTGTTTTTGCCGTTATGGTGTGAGGGGTATTTGCTTGCATGTAAAACCATGAACCTGGCCCAGCGTCGTGGGATCTTCCTGCGATGCCAACGTTGGCCTCACCCTCCAAGAAATGGAGAATGGCGGGGACTGCTGCCGTGTGCTCGCTGAGTTCCTGCCCCGGCGCAAATCCAAAAAGGACGACTTTGACCACATCGTCGCGGTACAGCGTACGGCTCAACGTGCCGTCATCCGGCACCGTGATCTCTTGCGAGATGTTGTAAAAAATTCCTGTGCACATGAAACTTGCATCCTAATTGCATCATCGTCTCTTGCAAAAAATGTTTATCTACCAAACAGTTCATCTTCTAAAGCAATGAGGCGGGGGAACAAAATGTCATCCTCTTCGCGAATGTGTGCTAGGAGGTCTGCTTCAAGCTGGCGTAACGCCGCATAAATTGCGTCAACAAGGGGAAAAGACTCAGCAGGGGGGGTAAAGTCCTGGGTTATGCTGCGGATTTCAGCTAAGGCCGATTTAGCATTTTCATGTTCGACCATCATCACACCAATGGGATTTCGCACACTTTGACAGTGAATCCCCAGAGGTCTCACTGCGCGCTCAATTTCTTGCGCTAACGGAAAAAGGACTTCTTCTTCCTTGAGGAGATGAACATCAATTTCCGCTTTCAGACCGACGAATGTTTCCAAAAGCGTGTTGGCGGGGAAAATGGTCCTCACCATGTCACGATTGGCGGCCCGGTGAAGCAATAGCTGAAGTCGGGGAAGTTCCTGGCGAAGAAACCGGTGATGTTGCTCGAGAACGTGAGCGATGATTTCGCCTATTGAAGTCGTAGGCCAGCATACGTCGCACGGAATACACCAAAGAGCCGCGTGGCGAAACAAAACATCGGTGCTTGGTGGCAACGCTAGTTGCTCTAAGGCCTCATTTAGGGTAAACTTTGCATATACGTGAGGCTCAAGGCCAAGCGTCGCCACAGCGTGAGCTATATTCGGCTGCGATTTGGCAAGCTCGGAGAGAGTTAGGTGTAGCGGCATTGTCATGATTGAGCTCCTTGAAACCTACCCGAGGACACTTTTTCTTCCCGGGGGATGTTATTGCTCATTGGGCAGCGCCATCGGGTGATCCCACAGCGAATAAACGAACAGATCACGTCAGCTATGACCCCGCGAAGCAGCGGTAAGAAAGAATGAATGGTTCTTGGTTGTCGGTCTTTCACGTGTGGTCTCACGTCGTTTTCTGGACAAATCCTTGCCCAATAGGCGAACGGCTTCGGCGAGCCATGGGTGAACACTCAAGCAGAGCAAGGCGGAGTTCGAATGTTTTATAGAAGACGTGTTGAGGCATGGGAACCGCTTATAACTCCTCGCAACCATGAATCACAGAGGAAGAAGTGGAGAATTCGGAACGGCTTGATGTAAATCAATCGCGCCTTATTTCCTCCTCAGCGGGTAACAGAGGTAGAATCTGTGGTGGCAGAACTTGCGGGCGGGGATCCTTGCGAAGGTGATATAACGTTCACTTCGGTGGTTGGCTGGGAGTCCTCTGCAGGGGGAGGCGGAGGCAGTTTTTTCTCTTCGGAACACGCGGCAATAAGAAAAGCACTTAGCGCGCTCACTGTGAGAAATTGGAAGCGTTTCATTATCATTTTTTCCAAAGAACCGAAAATTGGCACCCGGGGCGTTGTCGTGCGACCCGGAGTTATTTCTTCTTGGCTGCGGTCTTCTTGGCTGCGGGTTTCTTAGCAGCCTTTTTAGCCGTGGTCTTCTTGGCCGCGGGCTTTTTGGCGGTTGCCATCGTGCTCACCTCTTTTCTTTTTAGAATGGTACAGTTGTTTATGTAATACTGAAAACCAAATTTGTTTTGTCTCTGTCAAACAAAAGATGAAGATAATTGTTTCTCTGAGATTCAGTTGAGCACGGCAACAGGCTTGAACAGTAGTGTCAAAGAGTCCAACCTCAGCACATCGGAGGAGAATGAGCGGGCTTGTCGGAAAGTGCCACAGTGAGTCGTGAAGTTGTCGTATTGAATGACGCGGGAATGCATCTGCGCCCTGCTGCCAATTTTGTTCAAGTTGCTAATAAGTACAAGAATTGCGAAGTTCGCGTGTTCAAGGGGAACCCCGCTACGGATACGCATGTTGAGGGCCCTGTAAATGGAAAAAGTATCATGGGGCTCATCATGCTCACCGCACAAAAAGGGACGAAGTTGCTCATTGAGTGCAAAGGAGAGAATGCGCAAGAAGCACTCGACGAATTGTGCCAGCTTGTTAACAACCGCTTTGGCATGGATACTTAGGCTTGGATGGAGCATGCATGAAGAATCTCGTAGGCATAATTCTCGCTGCCGGGCAGGGAACGCGCATGTATTCTGGGTTGCCGAAGGTGCTACATAACGTTGCTGGGCAGCCCATGCTTGACCATGTTTTGGAGGCCGTGGCGGCTTTAGAACCGGATAGGATTTACGTGGTCACGGGGTTCATGGCCGAAAAAGTACGTGAACACGTGGGCGATCGTGCCATTTGTGTTCACCAAAAGCGGCGCCTCGGCACAGCGCACGCGGTGAGGCAAGTGGTGCCCCATCTCAAAGAGTTTCGCGGTGACGTTCTTATCACTGTTGGCGATGCACCGCTGATCCGCCCTGAGACGCTGCTGGAGCTTGTCAAGCGGCGCCGTGCGCACCACGTGGCGGCCACAGTTCTCACGACGGAGCTCGAAAATCCCACCGGCTATGGCCGCATCGTCCGCAACCGCGATGGCACTGTGCGTAAAATAGTCGAAGAAAAAGACACCAACGTTTACGAAGCAGCCATCAGGGAAATCAACACCGGTATTTACGTTTTCGACTGCCAGCGCCTTCTTGAAGCCTTGGAGCGCGTACGTAACGACAACGCTCAGCGCGAGTATTACCTGACGGATACCGTGGAGATTCTCGGCAAGCTTGGCTTCGAAGTCGAAGCGATGGTGGCAGAGGACCCCACAGAGACGTTGGGTGTGAATTCGCGTGCCGACCTTGCGCGAGCAGAAAACCTGTTGCGCCGTCGTATTGCTATGAGCGTGATGGAAGCAGGGGTGACCGTCATTGATCCAGCGACAACCTACATTGATAAACAAGTGCGCATCGGAAAGGACACAATCATCCACCCCTTCACGATGATTACAGGCAAGGTCGAGATTGGCGAAGAATGTATCATCGGACCGCATGTGCACATTGCAGACAGCAAAGTGGGAGCCGGCTCACATTTGCAGTTTTGTTATGTTCAGGAAGCTGAAATCGGTTCGGGCGTTTCGGTGGGCCCGTACGCCTTAGTACGTCCGGGTTGCAAAATTGCCAACAACACGCGCATCGGAACATTTGTCGAAGTCACGCGTAGCAAAATTGGTGAAGGCTGCGACATTCTGCACCTCAGCTATATTGGCGATGCGCGCATTGGCAATCGAGTCTCGCTAGGTACTGGCACGGTTACCATCAATTTCGACGGCAACACCAAGCATCAGACCATCATTGGCGATGATGTTTTCCTTGGCAGCAACACGCGACTGATTGCCCCCGTGGAAGTTGCCAGCGGCGTACGGTTTCCGCATAATGCCGAGCTGACGGGAAAAGTTCGCTCGCACGAACAGCAACCGCAGGCACGCAAAGCTAAGTCTCAGACGCAGCGAAAACGCCCGAAAACGCGGCCGAAATGAGCTAGCCTACCGCGGCCAGCGTGTGCCTACTTGATTTCCACTCAGAGTTGGCGCTCCCCAGTGCAATCGCCTCATTGTGAGGCAAGCACCCTACTCTCAGGTGCCAGTGCGGTGACTTGTTATTTCATTAAGCAAAATCGCACTTGTTCGCATCCCTCTCTCGAAGTCCCGAAGACTGAACTTTTCATTGGGACTGTGAATGCGATCGTCGGGCAAACCAAACCCGAGCAAGAGGCACGGAAGTTGGAGATCGCGCACAAACGTTGTGACAATGGAAATGGACCCGCCCTCGCGTATGAAAACGGGTGACTTGCCAAATCCTTTCTCCAATGCACTGCGCGCTGCACGTACCCACGCGCTATTTGTCGGGATACTTACGGCTGGGGTCCCGTGGCCGCATCGAAATTCGACATCAGCGTACGATGGCGCTAGCTCTCGAAGTCGGTTGCCAATCACGCGCAGCACGTGCGAAGGGTCTTGTTTCGGAACAAGGCGCGCACTGCCTTTGGCAAGGGCCCGCGCCGGCACAATGCCTTTGTGTCCTTTGCCCTGATAACCACCCGCAATACCTACGATTTCCAGTGTGGGTCGCGTCCAAATGCGCTCGAAGATCGTGCGGTCTGGCTCACCCCATGTGGCCTTAACGCCTGCTGATTTCACAAATTCGTGCTCATTGAATGGTAGCAGCTTCCACGAATCTTTCTCTTCGTCGGACGGTTCGAGCACATCGTCGTAGAATCCTGGGATATTGACGCGTCCCGAGGCGTCGTGAAGTTGGCTTATGATGCGTGTGAGCACCTGAATGGCGTTGGGAACAGCGCCACCGAATGATCCAGAATGCAAATCCGCTTCGGCGGTGCGAACTTCGATTTCAAATGATGCAATGCCTCGCAGGCCCGTGCACAATGAAGGGTAATCAGGTGCAAATTGTGCCGTGTCGGAGATGACAACAACATCCGCGGTAAGCAGCTCGCGGTGTTCGCGAATCCATGCGGGCAGGCTTGGGCTTCCGATTTCCTCTTCGCTTTCGATGAGGAACTTTACGTTGACAGGCAGGGAACCTGAGGTGGCAAGCCATGCTTCGACGGCAGCGATGTGCGTATACAGCTGTCCTTTGTCGTCGCTGGCACCGCGGCAGTAAAGATTCCCGTCGCGAACGGTGGGCTCGAAGGGTGGCGATTGCCACTCCTCAACGGGATCAACTGGCTGAACGTCCACGTGCCCATAAAAAAGCACCGTCGGCTTGTCCGGATTTTTCGTCCATTGAGCAAACACTAGGGGGTGGCCACTGGTTTCATAAACTTTCGCTTCAAAGCCGAGTCGCGATAGTCTTGCGGCAACCCATTCTACAGCTTTTCGGATGTCGGAGCTATGCTCCGGCAGCGCACTCACGGAGGGAATGCGCAACAACTCGTATAGCTGAGTGAGGAAGCTCTCGCGTGACGATTCAAGGTAGTTGAGAATTTTCTCCATGGGATTCACTTGCGGTTCGACGCATACAGGAATTCAACGATTTTCCCGTCGCAGAACTCGACCAGCCCCTTTTGACAAAAAGTGCCCATGCTCGTACGTGATTGTCCCATTAACCACGACAAGCTCAATGCCCTTTGGCTGACGTGGCGTTTCACCAAACACAGACGGGTCCTCGATCCGGGAAGGATTGAACAGTACCAAGTCGGCAGCATAACCAGGCCGAATAACACCGCGATCGCGTAGGCCAAACATTTGTGCGGGGAGTGAAGTGATTTTGCGGATGGCCTCTTCAAGGCTGAGCAGTCCGCGTTCGCGCACAAAGTACTGAAGAAATCGCGGAAAGGCGCCGAATCCACGGGGGTGTGGGACAGTGCCGGCAAGGCTAGAGAAGCTATAGCTCTCGGCGTCAGTGCATACCATGCACAAGGGATGCGTGAGAACGGTGACCATATCACCTTCGCTCATGGTGAAGTGGCATATCCAGATCTCGAGCTGGCTGGCGCGCAAGAGTTCGAAGAAAAGATCAAATTCATCCATGCGCAGTTCGTGGGCGATAGCTGATAATCGCCAACCACGAAAGCGCGCAAACTCATTATCAATAATGTTTGCCAACAAAATATCCGACCAAGGCTCTTCACCCGCGAAGTCATCTTCAAGCTCAGAGCGAATTTGACGACGAATTTCTGGCCGGCTCAACCGCTTCAAAGCAGCTTCACGACCGCCTGCAAGGACCCACCGCGGCAAAAGCGAAGAAAGCTCCGTGGAAGAAGCCGTATAGGGATAACGATCGAACGCAAGTCTTGTGCTCTGCGCTACACTTTGATCGATTCGTTCAACAACGTAGTGTATTTTTCCCCAGTTTCGGCGTCCTGAGGCTTTAAGGTGACTGTACTGGGCAGCTACATTGGCACTGTTCACAATTTGGAAAAATTCGTCAACCGCCGAAAGCAAGCGGTCGCCCTCGCCACGTACGTGCGATGCATAAATTCCTCCATACCGCGACACAACTTTGGCCAGCTCGATGAGTTCGTCGGTGGGGGCAAACATTCCCGGCACGTAGATCAGGCCGGTGCTCAGCCCGAGTGCGCCAGCCTCCATGGAATGTTCGATTTCCTGCTTCATGGCACGGAGCTCTTCGTGACTTGGCCGGCGGTCCGCAAATCCCATCGCAGCAGCGCGGACGTTGCGATGCCCAACGAAGCTGGCGACATTCACGGCGGGTTTGGTCTGTTCAACGAGCGCAAAATACTCCTCTGCAGTTGCCCAGGTCCAATGAAGCGCAAGATGACGTTGGGCGATTTTCTCATCGTCAAGCAGTTCGCCCCGAAGGGGAAAAGCGCTAAAGCCGCAATTGCCGACGATTTCTGTGGTGATGCCTTGAGCGATCTTAGATTCACTTAAAGGGAGGACGATAGCTGTGTAATCGCTGTGTGAGTGAACGTCAATAAATCCTGGGGCCAACACAAGCTCGCCGCGGCCGTCAATAATCCGCCTTGCCGGTGGGGCAGGTTGGTGCGCGGGTGTAGTGAGCGCAATTTTGTCGGCTAACACCGCCACGTGGCCCAACCGTGCGGGAGCGCCGGTGCCGTCGCAAATCACGACATTTGCAAAAACGAGCTCGTACGGTGTCTCGGCCTCGCCAATAGAATCTCCTACTTTTGCCTGTGGGGAGCGTCCCGAATGCTGGGCCGGGTCAGCGGCACTTTTGGGCTGGCCACCGCTCACTTGGAACGCGCTCCCGACTTGCCCATTTGTTGGCGCAGGTAAGCCTCTATGAACATATCAATTTCGCCGTCCATCACCGCCTCGATGTTGCTCGTCTCCACCCCCGTGCGAAGATCTTTGACTAGCTGATACGGTTGAAACACGTAGGAGCGAATTTGGGAGCCCCACGCGATGTCAAGCTTATCACCCTCTTTGGCTGCCAGTTCGGCGTCTCGTTGCTGTTTGTAGTACTGATAGAGCCGCGAGCGCAGAATTTTCATGGCGACCGCGCGATTCTGGTGCTGACTTCGCTCATTCTGGCATGATACTACGATACCTGTCGGAAGGTGCGTGATACGCACAGCACTGTCGGTCACATTGACGTGCTGCCCGCCGCGGCCGCCAGCCCGAAACGTCTCAACTTTCAAATCCTTCTCGTTGATTTCGACTTCGATGTCGTCCTCGATTGCCGGCGACGCCGTGACCGCAGCGAACGAAGTATGGCGACGCTTGTTGGCATCGAATGGCGAAATACGCACTAGGCGATGTACTCCCGTTTCGGCTTTCAAGTATCCGTAAGCGTATTCACCCTCAACCGAAAGGGTGGCTCGTGAAATACCCGCTTCGTCGCCAGGGAGCAAATCCACAACAGAAACTTTGAAACCTTTGCGTTCCGCCCAGCGCGTGTACATGCGCAGGAGCATACTTGCCCAATCGCAGCTTTCGGTTCCACCGGCTCCGGGGTGAATGTGGAGAAAGCAGCTTGCAGGATCATCAGGGTCACTAAGCATGTTGCGAAATTCAAGTTCTTCGAGCTTGGCCGTGAGCTGTTGGACGTGGGCCTCCAGTTCGGCTTCCATGGCGGCGTCAGGTTCCTGTGTCAGAAGCTCAGCCAGCTCGAGCGCCTCGTCCACTTCTGCCTCCAGGTGGTCCCATGGCTCCACTTGGCGTTTAAGCGAGTTGAGCTTTTTGAGATGTTCTTGGGCGCGACGGTTGTCGTTCCAAAAATCGCTTGCGGCAGCCTCGTGTTCCATGCGCTCGATTTCCGCCACTTTGGCAGCGTGGTCAAAGATACACCTTGGTTTGTGAAATTCGCTCACGCAGCTGTTCGAGTTGCTCGATGAGTTCGTTCATCATAAGCCCAATTTTCCGAGAGTAGTTGCTCGATGAGTTGTGTTAGTCGTCAAAAGCCGGCACTTCGCGATTACCTGATTGGACAGTGTGAAATTCGCAATCACGATGATGTCCGTGGCAACGTGTGACCCTTACGCCGAAAACTCACTGCGAAAATTGTGCAAAAAATTGCACCGAAAAAAAACAAAAATGAATAACCATTGTCCGCGGCTCTAAAAGATCGGCGAGAGGCGATCGAAGGTGAAGCCTTCGAGGAAGTTTGCCTCCGGAGAAGTTGCTTCAACGGTAGTGCCCTCTGCGGGATTTCTTCAGTTGAATTCGGTTTTTCCGGTAGTCCTTCCTCCCCGCCCCTCACATTTTCGCGCCACCCATCGGGAGCGCAAGTAACAGGAGTAGTAGTATGCCGAACGGGACCGTCAAATGGTTCAACGATGCGAAGGGCTACGGTTTTATCACCCAGCCCAACGGCCCGGACCTTTTCGTCCATTACACATCGATCGTCGCAAGCGGTCGGAAAACCCTCGTCGAGGGGGAACCTGTGACTTTTGAGGTCACGCAAGGCCCCAAGGGTCCACAGGCGACGAATGTTCGCCGTCTCAATGGTTAAGCGATCCAGCAACCGCTGAACAGCTTCTGAATTAAAATTTCGGCGGCCGTAGAGCTTGTCTCTACGGCCGATTTTTCTTTTCCTCGGCGCCCTTTTCCTTATGCAGCTCTTCTCGCGTCACTTCGTTAAGCTGTGCCCTGAGCAGAGCAACTTCGTCCTCTAGCGCGTCAATGCGCTGCTCGAGTTTTTCCACTGCTGCTACAACCTGGGAATTAAAAAAGCTCTGCCGCAAGAAGATCGCATCAGTGTACTTGCGAACCCAGAAGCGCACAAATTTTTTCCACGCCACGATGAACCGGCCACTGAATGGCCGATGCGAGCGGATCGGATCGCCTTGAAGTTCCAAACGCGCTGCTGCGCGCAGCAGATCCAGCTGTTCGCCTACACTCGTCACCCATTCGGCACCGAAGGCGCAGCGGGCTTCCGCAGATTTCGGTTCCTCGTAAATCCTCTCCTGCTTTCTTTGGGCCACAAGCTGGCGTACTTCTGCCATTATCCGTTCTACGTCAAATCCCTCTGGCGCGGATACGACGCGGATGGGTTCCTCCGCAGCCGCGGATGTGTCCTCTCGTTGTGTTTGGTGCTTCTCATGTTCGTGTGGGGATGTCGTCTCTGCCATGGGTTATGCGTCCAACATTCTCGAAAACGATCCGCTCGTTTTCTACACAGATTGAAAGAACCCTACTCCTTCGAGCAAGAAGCCCAGCTCACATTTGTATCAATTGATGGCATAGTAAGCAAGGAGGTTGCCGTAGTGCCAGCACGTTTTTGCGATGCTCAAGATAAAAAACTTGACTATGGCTCTGCGTACGAGGCTTAAATTCTAGGCGAATACAGTCGTTACCTAAATTCCAGAAACTGAGAAAGGTTGCTAAAGCCCGTTTCCCATGCCGATGAATCTCTTTAACCCCGTGTTTCACGCTCACGCGTTCATGCCGGGGTCACGGATTGATATCGATCGTGTCTTGCCAGAAAACTTGCAAGACGAAGATATTGACGCGTGGATAGAAAAGCTCGGAGAACCGCCGCGATTTACCGAGCGCATTTCTCCAGTAGGCACCATCCTGGGGGCGGATGCCGTGCGCGGCAAGAACTGGACCGATATGATGCTTCGCGCCTATCGCCAGTTCTTTAAGACCTATAGTCAAATTGCCTTTTATATCCGCCAGGTGTTGGTAGACCGTTTCGGCGAACACGGCCTTCTGCCCTTCATGAGTTTCGACATTGAGCCCTGCATCATCGAACGGATGATTGATCTCGACTACGAAGAAGGCGAGAATGCGTACGGCATCTTGCTTGAACTCATCCGTACAGGGGTTATCTCACCCGCGGCCACTGTTCCTTTCCATGTCATACTTCCCATGCTGGGGAACGAATTTGACCAGCGTCTATGCGTCCGGATGGGAATGGAGTTCTATTGGCGTCTCGTGCGCGAGTACCGGGAATTCATCGAAGACGTTCACAACGAGCGAACATTCGTGCTTCCCTTCTTCTTCCCCGAGTATTCCTACTCCGAAGAATCAGCTCGGATTGTTGTCGAGGAATTCCTGCGCCTAACGGAGCGGGAGGAGTGCGAGAATCCCCATCTTGTGCTGCTTCTCGACAACTCTCAAGCCATAGACTGCGATATTGATGTTCTCATGAAATCATGGAACCGGTTGAAGTGGGGCGACGAAAAACCGCCGGTCTCCATCATTTTTCGCGACAAGGCATTCAGCGAATGGATGACTTACTCGCGCCCCTCAGTTAAAAAGCTTCTCGATCGCACCATAGCCAAAGTAGATAGCGATCTCAATGCCGCAGGGGTGAATTACTGTTGGGCTCATTTCGAGAACATTGAAGATCTCACATTCGAAAGCAAATCGCTGAGCAACTTTGAGCAGAAGATCGTCAAACTGGCGCAACTGTCGTACCTAACGATTGCGCCGGATGTGTTTGTGCGGCGAAAACTCTTGCGCAAGTTCTCTCTCATTCGCCACGAGCCCCAGTTCGTGGAAGTTCGGTCCGTTACCGCGGGCAATGATTGGCACGCCAAACCTAGCCTTGGCCGGTGGGAGGGAGTGTTGGATTCTAACGCCCCCATTCCCCTCGTGGACGAAAGCCGCTTGATTACTCGACGCACCCGTAGCGGGCGCCAGCAGCTATTGATGCCCCAATGCTGGAAAATCGCTTTCCTGAGGGCGATCCGCACTTGCGCCGCCACAGTTAAAGGCAATCCCGACACCCTTGAAGGTGGCGTTGTCGCTTTGCTTGCGCAAATTTCCAACGTCAAAGATCCCTCCAAAGCGCGAGAGAACATTTTCGACTTCCTAGCGGCCTATGGCTACGTCTATTGGCGCGAGCATTTCCTTCAGCACGACATGAGCGAAGCCGACGTGGAACTCCATGCGCTTGTGGATGACCTCCTGTTGCGGGGGGCTAAAAAGCGCCTTCGCGATGAAGATTATCTCATAGCTGGCGTTGCTGCACAAGCCTATTTCTTCGCACTCGATGCCATGCGCAGCCATGCCACGCATTGGGAAAATCTCGACCAGCGCGCGGCTTATCAAAATGTGCTGATGATCACCCTTGCCCTGTGCAATCTCATAGCAATCTATCACTGGCTGAAAAAGCCAGCCGAAGCGAGAAAAGTTTTCGACGTCATGAAAACGGAACTGTTCGACTTTGAATCTGCCTACCATCGCTATGCCTTGGCAGAGTATGGAGTGACGCCCCCCGAATGGGAAGCCGTCATAGCGAGCGAAATCGAGGACTCGCCTCTCAACCTCGTTGCGCGTGCCGCGCGGCGCACAGCTGCGCGCCATTTGCGGTGTTTTGGTTTCAAGAAAGAACTTGGCCGCGATGACGAGCTCATTCCGCCAGCGACCGGTCACATCTGGAATGCTGAGATAGAAAACATCAATTATAAGTGGGAAAATAAGCTCTTCTGCGGCCTCCGCGAAGAGTAACGATCCGGAGAACGAGCGTCGAACGACGCCGCGAGCTTTTTACCCAGCGCAGCTATACCAACGGCTCAAGTTCGGTGTCATCGCGGATAAGAAGCAGGATGGCTGATTGCGGCACCACCAGATAGACTTCGCCGCAATACCGGATTTCGACAGCCTCTTTTCGCAAGAAGAGCGCGTAGTCGCCCTCGCGCGCTTGCACCGGGATATAGCGCACGCTCTTGTCGCGGCTGTAGTGCTCAGCCCACGGTTCGTTGTCGTCTGCGGTAAGGTTAGGGACAGCAATACCGGGTCCCACGGCGAGGACACGCCCCGATTGAACAGGATCCTTTTCCATCACGCTCTGGGGCAAGACTAATCCCACTTTTGTTCTCTCTTCCGGGTTGTCGGGTTTGATCAGTACCCTATCGCCTACAACAAGAATCTCTTTCGAACCGATATGCATGAGAATTTCATCCGCACATACAGTCGGGAAAAAAATCCTTCCCCACCCGCATTTACCATCCTTGCGCCAACAATTTACACAACAATTTTTGAACAAAATCGCGAAAGCGTGGGCCACTCCTGGTTAAGGTTTTCGTGATGCAGCCACTCGTGACGACAAGTCGAATCTTGGGTGGCCCCATGTCAATTTTGCTTGCACCGCGGATTTTTGTCCCTTCGGCTAAGCGCCTAGGCGTGGGCACGCAAACGTGTTTACCCAAGATGTCAACATCATTACAATCATAGGAGCGGGTCATGGCGAAGTACAAAATTGCTTGGCTGCCAGGCGATGGTGTTGGGGTAGAAGTCATGGAAGCAGCGCGCATCGTGCTGGATGCTCTTGGCTTTGACGCCGAGTACATCCACGGCGACATTGGTTGGGAATTCTGGAAAAAGGAGGGCGATGCTCTTCCACAGAGAACTATCGAGCTTTTGAAAACCTGTGATGCGGCGCTTTTCGGCGCTATTACTTCCAAACCCGCAAAGGCTGCGGCAGAAGAGCTCGCACCAGAGCTGCGCGACAAGGGGCTGACGTATCGCAGCCCTATAGTCCGGATGCGCCAGCTGTTTGACCTCTACATTTGTTTCCGGCCCTGCAAGGCTTATCCGGGTAACCCCCTGAATTACAAAGAGGGGATCGACCTCGTCGTTTTCCGCGAGAACACCGAGGATCTCTATATTGGGATAGAATTTGCTGAGTTCCCGGAGAACCTTCGGCAATTGCCAGAGTTCTCTCGCATCCCAGAAAAAGCTGCGGTGTCGCTGAAAGTTAATACGCGGCGGGGAAGCGAGCGAATCATCGAGGCAGCGTTCGATTACGCACGTAAAAACGGACGGAAAAAAGTGACCTGCGTTCACAAAGCCAACGTCGTGCGCGCTACGGACGGCTTGTTCCTGTCGGTCTTTAAAGAAGTCGCCGCTCGCTATCCTGACATTCAGAGCGACGATGCCAACATCGATGCTCTCACCATGTGGCTGCTGAAGAACCCGTTCAATTACGACGTTCTCGTGGCCCCCAATCTCTACGGCGACATTATCTCCGATCTATGCGCCCAGATGGTTGGCGGCCTTGGTTTTGCCAGCAGCGGAAACATTGGGGAAAAGGTTGCTGTATTCGAGCCCACGCACGGCAGCGCGCCCAAATATGCCGGCCAGTACAAAGTCAATCCTATCGCCACCATTCTCGCGGCCAAACTCATGCTCGATTGGCTCGGTGAGAAAGACATGGCTAAGCGCATTGACGATGCAGTGGCAAAGGTGATTGCCAAGGGTGAAGTTCGCACCTACGACATGGGCGGTAATGCTTCGACCCTCGAGATGGCAAAAGCTGTTGTAGCCGAACTTTAGTTAGGTATTTGCATTAGTTATGGCATAGCCGGACTGCCTATAGAAACAGTTCGGCAAAAACGATAGGAAAATCTCGTAAAGGGAAGGGAGACACAATGAGTCGCAGTGCCGTTCTTCGCAAGGCCATCATGGAACGTCGGGCGGTCGTGGTGGCAGGTTGCCATGATGCCTTCAGTGCAAAAGTCATCGAGTCATGTGGTTTCGAAGCCATTCAAATTTCAGGTTTCGGACTCGCCGGTTCACTTTTGGCGAAGCCTGACGTTGGGCTAGTCCAAATGAAAGACATACTCGACATCACGTGGAACATTGTAGATGCCGTCAAAATCCCCGTGATGGCCGATGTGGATACCGGCGGGGGCAACGCCATTAACGCCGCATACATCACAGAGCGCCTCATCAAGATGGGTGTGGCCGGAATGAATATCGAAGACCAAGTCTTCCCGAAACGCTGTGGTCACATGGCAGGCAAGGAGGTAATCAGCGCCGAAGAGATGGTCGGTAAAATCCGCGCCTGCGCCGCAGTACGGGATCGGCTGGACAAGGACTTTATCATTAATGCCCGCACGGACTGCTTTGCCTCGATGGGGCTTGAGGAAGCAATCCGCCGCTGCAAGATGTACGCCGAAGCAGGGGCCGATCTCGTGTTTATTGATGCCATCAAGACGCGCGCCGATATTGAAGCGGCCATCAAGGCGCTCGATCCCGTGCCGCTTTCCGTAAACCTCATGGACGCTGTAAGTGGTGTAAAAACTGAGCTTATCCCGATTCCCGAGCTGGCAAAGATGAGGGTCGGACGTGTCTCCATACCGGTGGCGTCAATCATGGTCATGCATAAGGCGCTCAAAGATTTCTTCACAGCGCTGAAACAATCGCCCACGGGAACCCTGCCGGGGCAAACCCAGTGGCTGACAAGCTTCGAGGAGTTCACAGCATTTGTGGGACTTCCTGAATACCGCGCCATGGAGAACGAGTACCTGCCCAAGGCGAAACTCGCGGAGAAGTACGGAGCGTAATTGACTCGTGGGGGGAAGAGCGTGGAGGAATGACGTTCTTCCCCACTCTCCACGTAGGAAAGGTAGGAAACAACAATGGGTGCAACACTTGCAGAAAAGATTTTCGCCAAATCCGTAGGGCGGCCCAGTGTGAAGCCGGGCGATGTGCTCGAACCATCGGTCGGTTTGGCCATGTCGCACGAAAATGCCGCTCTCGTTATCAATCAGTTCAAGGAGATTTTTAAGGACACCGGCCTAGAGCCACGTGTGTGGGATCCTTCGCGTATTGCTATCATTTTTGACCATCGTGTTCCCGCTGAAAGCGCAAAGACCGCCAATAACCAGAAAAAAATTCGTGAGTTTGTGGCGCAGCAGGGCATCACGAAATTTCATGAAATCCGTGGCGATGAGGGGGGCATTTGCCACCAGATTCTTCCGGAGAACGGCTATGTACGCCCCGGCATGATCGTCGTTGGCACGGATTCGCATACTACGACGCACGGAGCACTGGGTGCTGTCGCGTGGGGAATTGGCGCTACGGAAATGGCTGCCGTGTGGGCGCTCGGGCGTGTGCTCAATGTGGAGGTTCCGCCCACCATCAAGATCAACATAGAGGGCGAGTTGCCGCCGATGGTGGCGCCAAAGGACATTATCCTTCACATCATCGGTAAGCTCACAGCGCAGGGTGGAAACTTCCGCGTCCTGGAGTTCCACGGCTCAACAGTCAAAGCTATGTCCACCAGCGGCAGATTAGTGCTTGCCAACATGTCGGTGGAAGCAGGCGCGACCTCGGGCCTTTTCCCACCAGACGAAGAGACCGAGCGCTATCTGCGAGAGGAAGCAGGTGTGAAAGAACCGATTGAAATGATCACCCCGGACCCTGACGCCGAGTACGAGAAAGTGGTGACGATTGATGTTTCAAAGCTCGAGCCGCAGGTGGCTTGCCCCCACACAGTGGACAATGTGAAACCGGTGAGCGAGGTCGAGGGCCGGAAAATAGATCAAATTGTTATCGGCTCGTGCACGAATGGGCGACTAGACGATATCGCCATCGCCGCCGAGATTCTTAAAGGCAAAAAGATTGCCCGCAATACGCGCATGCTGGTTTTCCCCGCATCTGGACGCATCTACCGTCAGGCGCTCGAAGCTGGTTACATCCAAACTCTCATGGACGCGGGAGCTGTGGTGATGAACTCGGGCTGTGGATGCTGCTTGGGCGTCCACCAGGGGGCTCTGGCCGATGGCGAAGTTGCCCTCTCCACGACTAACCGCAATTTCAAAGGGCGCATGGGAAACCCAAACGCCGAAGTTTACCTTTGCTCCCCCGCTACTGCAGCCGCCAGCGCCATAACCGGCGTCATCACCGATCCCAGGAAAGGAGCCTGCTAGCCATGGCTAAGGTTGTATTCAAAGTTGGCGACGACGTTTCGACGGATGCCATTTACCCCGGCCGTTACATGGCAACGGTTCTGCCCACGGAAACACCCCAGTATTGCTTTGCCGATCACAAAGAGTTCAACGAGAAGCTCAATAAGGGAGAAATCGAGGCCGGCTCGGTGATCGTGGCTGGAAACAACTTCGGATGTGGTTCTTCGCGCGAACAGGCCGCCTCATGCATAAAGGGGTGGGGACTTATTGTTGTGGCCAAGAGCATTGCGCGGATCTTCCTGCAGAACGCAGTAAATCTCGGCCTTCAAACGGTTATCTGCCCGGATGTCGAGGCCGAGGTCGGCGATGAGCTGGAGATCCATCCGGACAAAATCGTGAATAAAACCTCAGGTAAAAGCTTTGTCGTTATTCCCCATGCTCCCGCCCGGCAGGCGATCATTGAAGCAGGTGGGCTTATTCCCTATGCCCGTAAAAAGCTGTTGCAGGAGCGTGGCGTGGCGGCATGAGTAGAAGGCTTGCCGGCGTTTGATATCGGACCTCAGCGCGAGCAAAACTTAAGCGGGGGCGCAGAAAGCTGCAGGGGCGTCCCCGCCAATTTTTTGTTTGATCTCCTGTGCCGAGAACCAAGTCGGTAGCACCGTCGGGTTGGAGCCATTCCTAGCGGCCTTTTTTTCTTGCTGCTGCGCAAGGTTTTCGGTCCAATGCAAAATTCAATGGTCGCAAAGACTTGAGATTTTCGAGGATTTCGTCAAATGCCGGTTACTGTTACGGATTATCTGCGTCCGAGTTCACTAAAAGAGGCGCTCGCTCTCCTCGCCGAAGATCCGGCGAAAACCATCGCGGTGGGAGGGGGAATCAGTGTTGTGCTTTCGGGTGCCCCACGTCGGGTTCGTGCCGTGGATCTGCAACACACAGGTATCAACGAAATCAAAAAAACTAAGGATGAGCTCTGTTTAGGAGCAATGGCATCGCTCGATGATCTCGTCAAATCTCCCCTGTGCGGCAAGTTTGCTGGCGGGGTGCTTTGCGAGGGACTTCGCACAGCTGCGACAGAGCCCATCCGCCGTTTGATCACCGTGGGGGGCAACATAGTTCAATGCTACTATTGGGCTACTCTCCCCCCATTACTCATTGCGCTGGATGGACGCGTGCATCTGCGTTCTGTCGAGCATCGGCGCACGGTTAAAGCTAGCGAGTTCTTCGCAAGGCCACCCATGCGCCAACTTGACCGAGGCGAGCTCATCACCGAAGTGTCCTTTCCGCTGCTGCCCAAGCGCGTAGCCGCTTTTGAGAAGCTGGCGAAGACGTCCAATGATTACGCGCTCATCCATGTTGTCGTTTCCTACGTACCTAAGCGAGGAAAGGTTTCTGACGCACGTGTCGTCGTGGCTGCATGCACAAATCTGCCCGTTCGTTGTGCTGAAGTGGAAAGCTACCTTGAAGGCCAAACGATTAACTTTGCGGTGGCAAAGGAGGCAGGGCAACTTGCGACACATCACGTGAAACTACGCGGCGATTTTCGCGCCTCCTCGGAATATCGGCGACGTGTGCTTCCGGTTCTCGTCCAGCGTGCGCTTCTTAAAGCAGCAAAAAAACAAGATGATTTTATTACAAATCGTTAATTGATGATGACGGGTGGTCCTATGCAACTCAACGTTCGCATCAACGGAGTGGCACACTCTTTGGAGATTTCACCAGGTGCTGTACTCGGCGACGTTCTCCGGCGTCTAGGATACACGGGCACAAAAATGGGCTGCCGCGAGGGGCATTGTGGGTCGTGTATGGTTCTCGTTAATGGTAAACCTTTCAACTCGTGCTTGCTCTTGGCAGCCAAAGTGGAGGGGGCTGAAGTGACAACCATCGAGGGGTTGGGGGATGTAAGAAATCCGCATCCGGTTCAGGAGGCTTTCGTGGAGGCGGGCGCGGTTCAGTGCGGTTTCTGCACGCCCGGCATGGTGTTGGTCACGAAAGCCCTTCTCGAAGAAACAAATCATCCCTCAGAAGAGCGAGTGCGGGAGGCACTTTCGGGCAATTTATGCAGGTGTCCTGGTTACGTCAAAATTTTCGAAGCAGTAAAGCTGGCTGAGCTCAAGCTGGCAAAGCGCTCTACTAATGGTAAAGCGCAGCCTGGCCGCCCGAGCAAAAAGTCTCGCTAAACCATGCTCCACATTTTTAGTCGCCGACAACATCATCAATTAGGAAACGTTTCTATGAGGATGTGAGCCCAATGACAAAGACACCAATGCACAAAGCTTCGGCACGCAAGACATCATCCCACGAAGCAAAATCATATGTCGTTGGCAAATCTGTTCCAAAGATAGACGGTCTGGCGCTTGCCACGGGTCGCGCCAAATTCACTGCGGATGAACTACCGCCAAATTGTCTGGTGGGAATGCTCCTTTGCTCGCCGCATGCGCACGCGCGGATTGTTTCCATCGACACGTCTGCGGCTGAAAAATTGCCTGGCGTGCATGCGATCCTGCATCATGGCAACGTCCCTCGGATTGCCCATACCACAGCGGGGCAAGGCTTTCCAGAGCCCTCGCCGTGGGACACTTTCATGTTCGATCGGAAAGTTCGTTACGTGGGCGACCGTGTGGCTGCTGTTGCTGCAGAAACTCGCGAAATTGCTCTCGAGGCGCTTCGACTCATTCGCGTGGAGTACGAACCTCTGCCCGCCGTGTTTGATTTCGAAGAAGCCCTTGCCCCCGGGGCTCCCATCATTCACGACGAGCCTGATATCACAAGTTTTCTTCCCTTTGACCCCAAACGCAACCTTGCGGCGTGGGCTGAAGCAAACGTCGGCGACGTGCAAAAGGGGCTGGAGGAGGCGGACGTCGTTGTGGGTGGAGAATTTGAAACTCACTACTACGCCCACGCCCCGATCGAACCCCATGTCACGGTGACTTATTTGGATCCTGATGGGAGAATTGTCATTCGTACCTCAACGCAAGTGCCCTTCCATTGTCGCCGTATTGTAGCACAAACTCTCGGTATCCCCGTGAGGCAAATTCGTGTTATCAAACCGCGACTAGGCGGCGGTTTCGGCGGCAAACAGGAGATTTTGCTCGAGGACGTTTGCGCGATGCTGACGTTGCGCACGGGACGTCCAGTATTCATGGAGCTCTCTCGGGCGCAGGAATTCACCAGTTCGCGGACTCGCCACCCCATGCGGATGTGGGTCAAGATGGGGGTGAAAAAAAATGGCGACGTGACCGCCATAGACTTTCGCGGTATCTTGAACACCGGAGCCTATGGATCGCATGGACTTACGGTACTCACAAACGTTGGCAGCAAATGTCTTGGACTTTTGCGATGCCCGAACGTGCGTTTCGACGGCAAAACGGTTTACACCAATCTGCCTGTTGGCGGTGCTTACCGCGGCTATGGCGCTACGCAGGGTATGAT
>JANZZJ010000220.1 GCA_026419455.1 Candidatus Sumerlaeaceae bacterium
TCTCGTGGGCTCGGAGATGTGTATAAGAGTCAGGCGCAAGTACGATCAATTTGCGATAATGGACTATGTGCGGCGCGAGATCTTGCCGCGCTACCAGAAGGAAAACCTGCGGGTGAGCATCTCGCAAGTGAGTGGCATCCAAACTGGGGACCGAAACGCGGACATTCAGTACGTCCTTGGCGGCCCCGACATGAAGCAGCTCAGTGAGTACGCCGACATTCTCCTCAAGACACTTAAAGAGCAACCGGGGGCCGTGGATGTGGATTCCTCGCTCATTCTCGGTAAGCCCGAAATAGATGTTTACATTGATCGCGCCAAAGCGTCGGAGTTGGGTGTTTCGACGGCCGATATCGCGCGAGTGCTACGCTTGCTTGTGGCAGGCGACAAGGTTTCGAGTTACAACGAAGGTGGCGAGCAATACGACGTCCGTGTGCGTGCTCTACCAGAGCTACGCAATAGCCTCGAGAATTTGTCGCTCATCACTGTGCCTTCAACTCGGTTTGGCTCAATACCTGTCACAGATGTCGTCGTGTTCCGCAAAGGTGAAGGTCCCGCAGATATTCGGCGGGTGAACCGCCAGCGTTCGGTAACGCTGTATGCGGACGTGCTTCCAGGCTATTCTCAGCAAGCGTTACTCAATGCACTTAACGCCAAGGTGAAAGAGCTCAACATGCCAGCGGCGTATAAGGCCAGCCTTGTGGGACGATCGAAAGAGCTAGCAAGAAGTTTCCAAGCCTTCTTTTTGACGTTCATTATGGCGATTTGTTTCATCTATCTCGTTCTGGCCGCACTTTTCGAATCGTGGCTCCAGCCGTTCATCATCCTGTTGTGTTTGCCTCTGAGTGTGCCATTTGGGATTTTCTCGCTGTGGATCGGGGGCGATTCGCTCAATGTCTTTTCGCTGCTTGGTGTGCTTGTGCTCTTTGCTATCGTGAAGAAGAACGCCATCTTGCAAGTCGACCACACGAACGATTTGCGGACGCAGGGGATGGAGCGCCGCGCCGCGATTCTTCAGGCCAATCGCGACCGCTTGCGGCCTATCCTTATGACGACTATTGCTTTTGTTGCTGGCATGCTGCCGCTGTTTTTTTCGCGAGGCTACGGAGCTGGCACCAACCGGACGATAAGCACAGTTGTCATTGGGGGACAAACGCTTTCTCTCCTATTGACGCTGATCGTCACCCCGGTCTTTTATGAGCTGTTTGATGACTGGCGCCATTCGCGCGTCGTGCGGTGGATGGCGGCTCCTGTACGGTGGTTAAGTCGGCTTGCAGATCGTGCGGATGCCCGGCGGAAAAGTGGATAACATTTGAACTTGTTGTTTTGATAAATTGATCATTAGAGAATTGTCAAATGGGGGATCAAACTGCTCACCGTTGACAGTTGACCGTCGGTGGCTCCCCCTCCATAACAGCGCTCATGCGAAGTGAGGCAAGCGCAGTGACCAACCGGACAAAGCTAAAATACTGCGGCTATGCCATCGCCGGTATTTCAGCAGCGTTCGCTTTTGTCACCTCCTATCTAGCCTGGAGGTTTTCGCCCCATGCGGTGGGGCTGCGCGATTTATATCCGAGCTGGTACTACGGTGACGCTGTCATTTTCGACGGTTATGGTCCTTACAGTCAGTGGATCGCTGCGGTGTTGGTGGGCAGGGAAGGTGCTTGGTATCACCTCTCGGAGTTTATCCGCCATGATTATCATTCGCACACACCGCTCTATCCCTTTCTTTGTGCGTTGGTGATTCTCGTCGTAGGAAATGTTGTATGGGCGCATCTTTTCGTCACTCTAACGGCGTCCATCATGGCGCTTGGGTTGTTTTGGCGTCTGCTTGGCTTGCATTTTGGGGGGCGCCCCGACCCGGCGGTGCAGCTGCTTGTATTTTGCAGCTTTGTGTTTCATCCCGGCGTGATCAGTTGCCTCGCCCGCCCGATGCCCGATTCTCTCGCGTTGGCTCTGCTGTTAGGGGTTTTTTACGCTTTTTATCGGTTTGTTCACACGGCCAGGCGGCGTTGGCTATGGTTAGCTTACGTTCTCATCCTGTTCGCTATGCTGACGAAAACAGTCCTTATTCTTTTGGCTCCTACCATTGTTATCTGGGCATTGTGGTCGCGCCGCGAAGCTGGGAACCAGCGCCGGCTAAGACGTCGGCTCATGCATTTGGCTTTACCAGTGACGCTGGTGTGTGCTGGGTTGATATTTTTGCTGTGGTGGTCTTTGCGGTCCACGCGTGCTATGGCGTTCGTGCTGGCAGCTGTCGCGCACTCGGTTGAGGCGCTGACACAACCCAAGGTGTTTTTTAGCCATGCGCCGGCTTTTGCGTTGTTTCTCGTCATTGGTTTTGGACTATATCCGTTGTTTTGGCGTTGGCCCATGGGTCAGATCCGCCAGCTACGTCTCGCCCATGGTTTTCACCGTGTGTGGTTGGTCATGTATCTTCTGCAGCGGGTGCTTTTTGCAGGCTTTAATCTCGCATATGGGCGGGCGCGTTACACTTTGCCGCTGGCCCCGTCGGTTGTGCTTGAAGCGTCGGATCAGCTGGCGCAATGGTGGAAGGACGGTGGATGGAGACGCGTCGGCGCATTGTTTCCGTGTCTCTTTCATCTTGCCATCTGGTGCGCACACTTAATGTCACTTCTACCACTAGTGAGAGGATGATGAGTGAGCAACGGTTCTTAATTTTGGGTTCGCGCGGTATGCTGGGTCGCAACCTTCTCGAGGAAAGCGAGAAGCGTGGTGTGGAGGCTATCGGTCTCGATCTTCCGGAATTTGATGTGACCAACCGCCTTAATTGCGAGGATACGCTCCTGACGATTCGACCCAATGTTGTGATCAATTGCGCAGCCTACACGGACGTAAACCGGGCCGAAGCGGAGCGCCAGCAGGCATTCCTCGTCAATGCCGTGGGTGCAGGCCACGTGGCACGGGCGTGTCGAGCGGCTGAGGCTCACTGCATCTATCTCAGCACGGATTATGTGTTTGATGGCACAAAAGCTGATCCGTACGTCGAGGACGACCCGCCCTGTCCGGTGAATGCGTATGGCGCTTCAAAGCTTGCGGGCGAGCACCGCACGATGGCGGAAGCTTTGCACTGGACCGTCGTTCGCACCTCCTGGCTTTATGGCGCGGGGGGGCGCAACTTCGTTCGCGCCATTCTTGATCAGGGAAGGCGAGTCGGTTCGCTTCAGGTAGTGTGCGATCAAGTAGGGGCGCCCACCTATACGCGTGACCTTGCGGCGGCCCTCCTGGAGATCGCTCTCCGGCGCTTGCACGGCATTGTCCACATTACAAACGAAGGCTTTTGCAGCTGGTATGAGTTTGCGTGCGCAATCGTGGAGTTGGCGGGATTGCATGATGTGAGGGTTTGTCCCATTGCCAGCGCAGATTATCCCTCCCCGGCTCGCCGCCCCGCGAATTCGCGGTTGCTCGATACTCGCGCGCGTGCGCGTGGTATTGCGCCACGCCCGCACTGGCGCGATGCACTGGCTCGTTACTTGGAGGAAATCAACCAGTCCGAATCCAATAAGAAAAATGGTCCAGAAGTTTAAGCCGTGAGCGGTCGAGACGACTCTTTTTCCTCGCAAGAAACTACTGAGGCACGTGTGCCCAGCCCAGAGGCGCCAGCCCTTGGACAGATGGCTGCAGAAGCCTTGCGGCATCTGCGGCCTACGAGTGCCCTTGAGCTGTTCGACCGCATCTTTGTCCTCTGGAGACTGGATTGGGAAAGGTATTCCTTGCTGGGGCTGCTGGCGGTGTTGCCGGGCCTGGCCGTGGAGCTCTATGCTCTTTGGCGGTGGGGTAGCGGCACGACGCCGATGTCTATGGAAATTGTGCCGTGGGCGTTTCTGGCCTTTGTTTTACAACTCTTGCCGGTCACGGTAGTTGTGCGCCACGCCTTTTCGCGGCTTGTGGCGGTTCCGTCCTCGCGCATGGGTTATCGTCCACTTCATCTCGTCTTTCCCCGTGTCGTCGTCGGCGTACTGTTCATTGTGTTTGCCATGGCGCTCATATTAAACTGGGGGTTGGCGGTGGTCGAGGTGGCCGGCCCCAGCCTGCTGAGCATTGTGGCCTTTGTGGGCGCGGTCGCGGCGAGTCTCTGGATAGGGGCGAATCTTTGTCTGGCGCCGGTGCTGTTGGCTTTGGGATGGCCCCGGATTTTTTACGCTTTATACAAAAGCTGGAAATTCATGGTGTTTTCGCGTTTCGCCGCCTCTCGGTGGCGCGACAATGCCCATTGGCGCCTGGCTCTCCTGCTAAGCTTTCCGCTTGCCTGTCATGGTGGGTTGGCTGTTGCCGTGCGCTTAGTGCAATGGTTGGAGACGGGGACACTTTTTGCGGGGGCGCCCCTCGCTTTTGCCGCCGCACACATTATCATCGGTGCAGCTTTGGACGTTGTTCTTCTGCCCTGGCTCGCCATAGCCGGGGCCGCCCTCTTGATAGAAGCGATGTGCCGGCGCAATGCCTTGGATATCCACATGCGTTTGCGTAATGCTACAGGGGTTGACTCTATAGTTGGAGGCGAGTGAAAGCTCTATGAGATGCACGTGGGGCCAGACATAACCGACATTAGGAAAGGAACACGAGCCATGAAAGATCTGGCGATTCGCATGCCGGGGTGGCTGCTGCTATTGCTAGTGTTTGGCCTTGAGCCAGCCGGCTGGGGGCGGGTGGAGACGTTTCCCCTCACCACGGGCACCATCGTTCTTGTTGGCGAAAAGCCTCGCACCCAACGTGCCGGCCAACCACCCATTACAGTGGATGTAGAAACCATTGTTTCCCAAACTCTGCCGGCCATGCGTCTGGTCAACATGACCGTGGATAAGGAGCCGCTGGACGCCACGTTGCAGCGGGCCGCCAAAGCAGCCAACCTTTCAGCACGCGCTGTGGTGATTTTCACGGGGAGTAGCGAAAATCTCGGTGCTGGCGACGACGAAAAACTCCGGGCGAAACTCGTGGAGCTCATCCGGCTCTTCACTCGCAAGGACGCAGAAGTCTTTGTCGTTCCATCAGCAACGTTTGTGGGAGCCGATGTGTGTGCGGTGCTGCGCATGGCAGCAGACGATGCCGCCGTTCACTATCTTGAGCCAGGTGTGGAAATCGTGGGCGATCCCTTTGGCGTGGTCATCGAAGGAATTGGCAGAATTCTTACAGCGCGTGCGACCGTCCAGACGCCTGCGCGACCCGTTGTTGTCGCCGTGGAGCCCCCTGCGCCCACGGACACTTCAACCTCCGGAACGGTGATCACCAAGCCTGGGGCCACTCCCGCCACGATTTACATGGTTGCCCCACCGCCCCTGAAACGATTTGACCCGCGTGAAACTCCCAAGGCGCGTAAACGTCTGGGGAGGGTCAAACAACCAGCATTCGAGAACTAGCAATGCTCACAATCCCGTTGGGGTGTCGCGGGACGCGTGAGGCACAGCCGCCGTGGGGCCAACCTCTTCGTAAACCCACAGCTAAATCCATGACGCGTGGGGTGAGTTACCC
>JANZZJ010000255.1 GCA_026419455.1 Candidatus Sumerlaeaceae bacterium
GAGGTAGTCATTCCCGAGCTTTTGCTGAATAGCTCTCTTTACATCGTCCACTTTTTCGGGATCACTAACAACAAGGTGGAGACCATCCACTTCGTCTTCCACCACCATAAAAAGGGCTCGCGCAGTATCGAGGTCTGTGTAAGCTATCATTTCGTCAGCTTCTGGAAATCCCGATTCGAAGAATCCAACAACCAGAGCATTGCGCGCGAGTGCGGCCCCACCGGTAGGCGTCTTGACGAAAAGTGGAGAAAAGACTGTCACACGTGAACCGAGCGGAAGATAAAGCTTTTGTCCGAGTTTTTTGCCTAAGACAATCTCGCCATGGTCGGGGTACGCCTTGCCGTGGACCTTGTCCATGAGCTTCGTAATGCGTCGCTCTCGCTCGAGATCTACCCCCTGAACGAACACTGCCGACTGACGTGGCTCCTCTCCCTCTGCGGGGATGAATTGCAGGAGTGCCTGGCGCATAATGACAGGGCCCACTGCCTTGACTCCCGGGACCTTTTCAAGCTCCGGCACCATAGCCGCAGGTTTTATTGGTGGGGAGTTAGTTGTGGCTCGGACGATCTCGATGTGGGCGTAAGCACTTATGATTTTGTCGACGAGGTTCTTGTCGAACCCCTCCATGACGGCAATGACCACGATCAGGGCAAAAACGCCGACGGCAACCCCTGCGATGGAGATCAACGTAATGGCGGAAACTAGCGCCTTGTGTTGGCCGCTAAAAAGATAACGTCTAGCAATAAACGGTTCGAATTGCAAAATTGTCTCTCAACTCCCGCGAGAAGTTGACCACAACTCATTCATCTTTCATCTGTGGTAGGAAAAACCGTGCCAGGCAACGGGTCAAGCAGCGAAAATGCCTTTAGAACACCACTGCAATAATATGTTAACTCGAAGTGTTGAACTGACGCTGAACGATCCTCAGCACCCGGTTGCAGCAGTGCGCCCGGTTTCAGCAGGGGCCGCTAAAAACCGGGCGCTATGGTTTACGAAGCTCTTTTCATTTTTACGATTGGTCAGCGGATGAAGAGAGGTGCAAGTACCAACGTCACCGTGCTAAGCAGCTTGATCAACACGTGGAGCGAAGGCCCCGCGGTGTCCTTGAATGGATCGCCAACGGTGTCGCCTACCACAGCTGCCTTGTGGGCATCGCTGCCCTTCCCTCCATAGGCGCCGGTCTCGATGTATTTTTTCGCATTATCCCAGGCGCCGCCGCCGTTGTTCATGAAAAGCGCCATAAGGATGCCGGCGATCGTTCCCACCATGAGAAGCGCTGCGACAGACTGCGGAGCCACACCCTCTTTCGTGAAGAACTTGAGGCCGAAACCCAAAGCCGCCGGAACAATTACGGGGAGAATGCCGGGGAAGACCATTTGTCGCAGCGCGGCTTTCGTCACGATGTCAACGCAAGTAGCATACTCTGGTTTATCCGTCCCCTGCATGATCCCGGGTTTCTCGCGGAACTGACGGCGCACTTCAACGATCACGGATTGTGCAGCCCGTCCGACTGCCCGGATACATAGGGCGGAGAAAAGGAAAACCAGCATAGCACCGATCATACCACCGACAAAGACCGGGACGTGGCCGAGGTCCACAGTCTGCATCAATGCCCGGCCCGCGTGCTTGAGGTACTCGTTCACTTCGTCAATGTAGGCTTGGAAGAGCAGGAACGCCGCCAAAGCTGCTGAACCGACAGCATAGCCCTTTGTCAGCGCTTTGGTTGTATTCCCCACGGCGTCCAAGCGGTCCGTCTTTTCCCGAATGCTCTCGGGTTGTTTGCTCATCTCAACAATGCCGCCCGCGTTGTCCGTAATCGGGCCGAACGTATCCATTGCTAAGATGTAGCCGGCCGTGGAAAGCATTCCCATGGTTGCGATAGCGGTGCCGTAAAGACCTGCCGCTGTCGGCGAGATCCCGGCCTTTTCGAGTCCGCCCCAGCCGCCAAGCACGGACAGCATTCCAAGCTGGCCAAACTTATAGGTCAGCATGAGCGCGGCTGAAATAACGAGAACAGGAATGGCGGTGCACTCCATTCCGACCGAGAGACCGCTGATAATGGTGGTGGCTGGACCTGTCTGGCATGAATCTGCGATCCACCGAACAGGCCGATAGCGGTACTCCGTGTAGTACTGGGTAATCCAAACGAACGCATACGAACAAAGGATGCCAATCAACCCAGCGAGGAAGAAATAAATCTCTCCCTTCAACAGCAGCTGCACTGCGATGAAAAATCCGATAATGGCGAGGATCGTTGTCACCAGATAGCCACGATTGAGAGCTGCCATAGGATCTTCCCAGCCCGACTCCTCGCTGCCTTTCACTCGTACGGAGTAGACCCCGAGGATGGATGCGATTAAACCGAGAGCACGGGCAAACAGGGGAAAGATGATGGCTCCAAGGCCAAACACCGGCCCGTTTTCGCCGGTGATCTTGTAAAGGGCAATTCCGAGAATCATTGCTCCGATATTCTCGGCTGCCGTGGACTCAAAGAGGTCGGCACCACGACCTGCGCAGTCGCCCACGTTGTCACCTACGAGGTCAGCAACTACCGCTGGGTTGCGGGGATCGTCTTCCGGAATTCCAGCTTCAACTTTTCCCACCAGGTCCGCCCCGACATCAGCGGCCTTGGTATAAATTCCGCCACCGACTTGGGCAAAAAGGGCTACGAAAGATGCTCCAAAGCCGTAACCTACGATCTGCAACGGCACGATGTCGGGATGCTTCAATCCATCAAATACCCAGAATAGAATGCCAACGCCCAAAAGCGACATGGCCACAACCATAATTCCAGAGACTGCACCGCCGCGAAGGGCGATACGCAGTGCCGTATCAAGGCTTTTCGTGGCAGCAGAAGCTGTCCGGATATTTGACCGGATTGAAATGTACATGCCGATAAAGCCCGCAAATCCTGAACAAAAGGCTCCAAAAAGGAAAGAAACCAACGTGCGGATGGCGAGCTGAGCGCCCTTTTCCTGGTAATAGAAAATCGCCAAGAGAATGGCGAGAACTATAGAAAGGGCAAAGATGGTTTTATATTGGCGCTTCAGGAAGGCTTCGGCACCTTCCTTGATAGCGTCTGAAATGACGCGCATGCCAGGCGTCCCTGTATCGTGGGCGAGAACCCACTTTGCCAACAAGAACGAGACAACAAGACCGGCCATTGAAATGGCCATGACGACGTAGAAGAGAGCTTGTGGAGTCATAGCTTCCTTTCTTTCCCAGTAGAATGTGGGCTTCTCTTGCCCAAAAGCGCGCCCCCTGGCTTACGCGCTTGTAAAAAAACTACCACCAACGTTCCCGCGCCTCAGCCGACAGACACGCTACACGAACAGCGAAAACCAAAATCGCGTTGCTCTATTCACGCAACATGCGTGAAAGTATGATGGTAAAACAGCTAAGGATAAAGGTATATCTTCTTTACTCGCCACGCATCATAAGTTCAGCCATTTGCTTCTGATAGCGCTCAACGAAGTGCGTAAATTCTTTCTTCGGGGGAATGCTTTGCTCAATTTCAATGAGCTTGGCTGCGAACTCGGCGACCCCATTTTTCTTCCCAATGGTGAACATCGCGTGGCCTAGCTGGCGCCCCTCATAGCCGCCAGTAAGGTACAACACTCCATCCACTTTGTGGGCATTGTCTAAGTAGTACTCCTTGCGCTGACCGATGGTAAATTCGCCGCATACTACGACGTCGGGGCGAGCTGAAGGATCCAGACTCGCGACTAACGTCGGCGCATCTTCACGAGTGTAGTAGGCCAGAAGAATGACGAGGTCGGACTTTTTCCGTAACTCTGGGATTAGCTTGTCCAGTATGGGCTTGGGCTGTGCCAGTGTGAACTCCTTAGGAACTCCTCCGGTGCGAGATGTTGATTCGTCGTCTCTTGAGAGACGTGTCACTCCCACAAGAGCCACCTTAAGCTTCGAGCCGTCAAGGAGTTTCACCTGCACAGTGCGATGGGCGGGGAACAAAGCCTTGCCTTTCGAATCCATAATGTTTGCCGAGACGAATGGGACAGAAAAGGATGTCTCCAAATCTCTGAAAAAGCTGAGCCCTGCTGTGAGATCCGTGGACCCCACATTGACTGCGTGAACACCCATGGCCGTAATCGCTTCCAGAGCTATCGCCGCCCCCTTAAGACTGCGCGCGTTGGGCGGAAGCCTCGTATAACCACCTGCATCGACGTAGATACAGGGTTGTTTTGTCGCTCCAACCTCTTCGATTACACGGGCTTCACGATCGAAACCTCCAAGGGGATGAGCCGGACAGCTGCAAGTTTCGACGGTGGAGCGCCGGTTGCTACTGTGAAGGAGAGATATGACACGCTCCAAAGACTTCGGTGCACTAGTGGGAGTCACAAACTCCCGCAGAGCTTCAGCGCTCATTGGGGGTGGAGCCGCCCGTTTATGAAGCTCCCGAATCTGTTGAGACGGCGCTAAAGGTGCCGTCGTCATTACGCGCCGCGAGAGCGGCATCGTCGTGAGCGGAATGCGCCTTGGCCCCGTCGTGAAATCTGTTCGACGATACTGCGCCATCGGCTCAGTTGTCCTTTGACTCCGGGCCGTTATAGCTGCTGAGGTTAATAAGGCGCGACGATACTCGAGTGCCGTCGTGGACATATCTATTGGGACCTTTACGAGGCCGGGCGGCAAAGGCCGTTTGGTAACCGGGGTGGAAGCAGATTCTTGCGCCGACACCGAGGCAGTGACTAGATTAACAATTAGACCGAGAGACACACAAAGTGCGGCTCTACTACTTACCTTGCCCATACAGCAACAATCCTCCTTAAGTAGAAATGAAAATTCTTTTAACGGGTCTATTGCCTGCTGCTCAAATCATCGAGCCACTTTTGGACTTCTTTTGCGCGTGGTCCTCCCATTTCAATGTAACGGGAGTAGTACTGCAACGCCTTCTGAGGGTCATCTAGGTGTTCCTCGTAAAGAATTCCCAGATTTAAAGCAGCTTTATCATATCTGGGGTTAATTTGTAAGACCTTTTTGAACTCTTCTGCCGCTTTGGCGTACGCTCCGCTTTCCATGTAGACCACCCCCAGGTTGTTCCTTACGGTTGCGTTATTCGGATCGGCTCCTAAGGCTTGTCGGTAGGCCTTGATAGCAGCGTCGTATCGCTTGAGTTCGCGGTAGGTGTTTCCCATGCGGAAGAGGACTTTCGGATCGTTTGGATCCATTGCCAGCGCTCGGCGGAATTGCTCCTCTGCGACATCCACTTCACCGGCCCGAGCTAAGCACTCGGCAAGGAGAGCGCGTGTTTCCGCATCGTCGGGATTCTTTTCCAGAGCCAACTGATATTCATCTGCAGCTTCGATCCATCGCTGGGCTTTGCGGTAGTTATCTCCCTTCTCGCGGTGGAAAGCAAAAGTCCCCAAAAGTATTTTCCCGGGGTTGCCGAAACGTTTAGGTTGCTGTTGGGTGGCGTCTGTCTCCTCACTGAACGCCGCTTGGTTAATTGCCTTCACATCAGATGCGGCAGGAGCCGAAGCCACGCTTTCGGTCTTTGCGCGTTTAGGCTGGCCATCGGACCGCGTGGATCGTGTTCGCGACTGCTCGATAGAATTTTTAGTTGCGGGCGCCGTGGTTTCCTTTTTTCCGCGCCATAAACTAAACACCGGTAGCCTTGTGCCAGGAAGTTTCGAAGGTTCATCAGAACGTGTTGCGGCGTATCCGCGTCGTTTAGCAATGTCCGTCCCCGCTGTGACAATCTCGCGGGCTGGAACCTCGTTTACGATTTCGACCGGTTGCGACGGGATGACCGCATCGCGCACACTTCCAGTGGGAGCAGTGGGAGAAGAAGCAGGGATAGTAGGCTTTGCGCCGCCAAGAAGCTTCGGGGGCTTTGGAAGCAGGGCGCCTACGGCAAGAATGGTAGGCTTGGCTTCTTGCTGCGGTGACTCGTCAGGTTGCCTAAGCGATTCTAATGTTTCTTGTTCGTTAACGGTGGAATCGAAATTGATACGTTCTTGCCTTCGAGCGGTTTTAGTATCGCCGATTTCACGCAAGGCTTGTTTTGCGAGCTCATATTCGGGATTTAACTCGAGGGCTTTTTCGAGTGCCACCACTGCTTCAGCTCTTCGGCCCGTTTTTCTATACGCTTGGGATAAGTTGTAATAAGCTGCGGGAGAGGGAGCAATCTCAACGGAGCGCTCCAGGGCTTGCAACGCTTCTCCAATGCGGCCGCTGCGCAGGGCTTCCTGACCTTCTGCGAGAAGAGCTAAAGCTTCGCGCCGTCCCTCCACTGGCCGAGACGAGCTGAGGATTGGCGGTAAAAGACATAAAAACACCAAAGTGATCCCTACGGCGTGGGCAGCTACCTGCAAGCAGCTCTTTCGGTACGCTCTGCCAACGACAAACGATACGACACTCATTTCCTAGCACTCACTTTCTTCGCATCACTCAAGCCTACGCGATCCACATCGCTATTTACTAGTGCGAGTAGTTCTCATCAGCAAACACTAGTTTGCCATTCGCAAAGCTAAAAACCATCTCCTTGTTTGGGTGCCATGGAGAATTGTAAAACCACGTTTCCCGACGAATGTTTGGGGCTACGGTACTGCTCAAAACCTCACGCGGCAATCCATAAGTAAGCACCGTGCGTTCCTGATCGGTGAGCGGCCCTTCATATACCATCACTCCGTCCACAAACTGAAAGAGATGATTTAATCGGTGATAAACCCACTCCACCACAGAGTCGCCCCGCGTGCTGCGATACGGGCCGCGCAAATAGTCTGGCTGTCCCCAACTCCGAAGGATGGCTTTTTGGTCTTCTGTGAGGACGTTTTCAGGTTGGCGCTTCAAGCGACCGCCCCGCTGGATATGTTCTACGCCCTGAGTGTTTGCGAAATAGGGATACTTGCGAAAATGCAGGAGAGTGGCACGATTATTGAGGGGGTACCGCTTGATGAGAATTGGTTTGCCGTCATCAGTAAAATCGGTCTTGGGACGTGGGGGGCAGATCTGATTAGGTTGGTATGACGAGGAACGCTCCCCACTTTTTGCCATGTTGAAAAATGGGATGGAAAAGTGTTGGGCGTGCACATTGATAGCTGCCAGCGGAGATAAAAAATAGCCGACAAGTGCGGCACAAAAAAGTGCCCTTTGGGCATGCTTCATAACTGGCTCCTCATGAAGGACATCATTCGCGACTAAATGTTGCTTTCCGACAAACAACTCAACACAGCCTACGCATGCTAAGTTTTCAGTGCAAACCTTGTGCCATTGCGTTTCTGTGAAGCGTCGGCTGAGCTCAAGAATTTTTTTTTCTAACGTTCGCACGACTGTTCGTTGACGGCACTACTCAGCAGAAGAAAAGCTACGCGCTTATGTGTGCTTCTTCAGTTGACACAAAGCCAGGATCAAAGCCCAACTGCAGAGCTAGATGGGAATAGAAAAGGTATCGATCTCATGAATGCGAAATCTAAAAGAGTACTAGCGGGGTTGTGCAGTGTTGTTATTGTGGCTCTAACATTTTCGGTATTTGCTGGTAGCGAGTTACCGAAGTCGACGGATGGTGTATGTAGAGCTGCGGGCGACTCACGCTTGCCGAAAAAGAAAATTGGCCCGCCCGCTGGTGATTACTGTGTGAGCCGGGAAGCCCCCCTTCCCGTTCCGAGGAGGCGGGTCGGGCAGGGATTTAGATTATACCCAGACTACGGACCGACGTATTATTTTCCCGCGGCCTACCATCGTTACGAGGGCGTCAATCCAAAGTATTATCCGTTCTACGTTCCTCGCTTGTGGCCTAATTACAAGAGTGAGGCCCAAAGACCACGCGGAAATTATTGTGGCATAAGTCGCAGCGGCTGGCAGTGGGACGAATACGACGACTGGGTGCGAGGCGGCCGGTACGAAGAGCGAAGCGAGTAGGTCGCACGCCCTGGGAAGCTGAAAATCCCATGCAGTGATTATAAGAAAACTTCCGCCGATCGTCGTAGTGGTGCCAATAGGTCACACAAAGTTATCGCACCGTTCCAAATGTGAACAGTCTGTACCATGAGATGGTTGGCGACAATGGTCTAGTCCAATCATTTATCCCTCAAAATTAAATAAAATGTTCGATCTCTTCACCGCTAAGTTCTGCCGTATGAACGCGTGAGAATAGAAAGAGCCAAGAAACGACTGTCTAGACGAGGCGCGGCACGATAGTAGGAAACAACAGTGGGAAGGGTGGCATATAGTTTGCTTGAACCGCATTGTGTACGAGGGGGAAATAGTAAGAAGTGCAGATTATGCTTATAGTTAGGTTAGCAAGAGAAAAACGACGGTCGGATACGACCGTTACTCTTTCTGCGAGATTATAGAGGCAAGAGGCAGAAAGAAAAAAAGATTGAAGGAGGGTGCAGGCATGACTCTTATGAAAGGTAGAAATCGAAATCTAATGGCTACGGCAACATTGAAAAGAAAGCGCAGACATAGGGAAACCGATAAGAATAGTAAGGCTCCCAAAAAGAGGGATGAAGTGAAAGCCAAAGAGTTGCAGCCGGAGGCTACTGGGGAGCCGATCAGCGAGGAGCTTCTTGATCCTCACGACGAGGAGACACTAGATGTCCCCTATCCCAAGGACCTCGTTGAGAATATGAACGTCCTTGAGCAAGAGGGTGTGCGTCGCGGGGATCTGGACGAGATCTTGGGGCCAGAACGGTTCCTTACGCCAGAGGAAGAGCGAGAAGTCATTCGCCGCGTTCAGGAGGGCGATCGCAAGGCGTTTGAGGAGCTCGTCAACGCGTACAAGCGTAAGGCATACTATGTGGCTATCGGGTTCGTCAACAACCACGAAGACGCCCTCGACCTTTCGCAGGATGCTTTCGTAAAGGCGTTTAAGGCGATCAAGACTTTTGATCTCAATTCGCCCTTTTTTCCGTGGTTTTACAAGATCATCAAGAATCACTGCCTGAACTACATCAAGAAAAGCGCTCGCGTCCGAAATGACTCCTTAGAGGAGTTAGAGGAAGAACAGTACATGCAGTTCCACGAGGAAAGACCTGATCCCCGGGAACAGTTTGTTCAGTCCCAAGAACGCGAATTGTTGTGGGAGGCAATCCAACGGCTGAAACCGGATTTCAGAGAGATTATCATCATGAAACATTTTCACAGCCTTTCTTACAAAGAGATTGCTTCTGCGCTGGACATTCCAATCGGCACGGTGATGAGCCGACTTTTCAACGCGCGGCAGGAGCTGCGGGTGAAGTACCTCGAAGTCTTAGGGGAAAAGAATTAGTTTAGCCTGTTGGCAGATTTGAGAAGTCCTCGTTCCCCCATCCGAAAGAGGACGGGGGATTTCTTTTTTACTTCACGGGAGGGCTTCTAGGAGTTGGTTGAGCTCTTTTTCGTCGTTATAAAAGTGCGGCGAAATCCTTAGGAATCCCCGCCGAGCAGCCACAAGAATCCTTTTTTGCTGCAGTTCCTTCGCAAGAATCGCCGGATCTCCGGTAGGGAGTCGGACACTTACAATGCCAGCGCGCTCCTCCTGCGAACGAGGCGTGATTACTTCATAATTTTTCTCGCTGAGTTTGCGGATGAGGAATTCGGTCAAAGTCAACACCCGCTCGCAGACATTCGGTATGCCTACGTCCAGAAGGAGGCGAAGGGAGCTTCCAAGAGCGTGTATCGTCATAAGGTTGTGGGAGCCCTCCTCGAAGCGCTTGGCATTGGGTTTATAAGGTTGATCATAAAGATCATAATCTTGGGGATTCAAGAGACCGCACCACCCGCACATACTCAGGTTCATGTCGTTGATACGGTCGGGGCGAACGTAGAGAATCCCACAGCCTTCCGGGGCGAGAAGCCATTTATGACCGTCCGCTGCTAGGAAGTCGATGCCAAGAGCCTCAACATCAATGGGAAGGACACCCAACCCCTGGATCGCATCAACAAAAAGGAAGACCCCTTTTTTGCGGCAAAGTTCGGCTATAGCCTCCAGATTGTTGCGAACACCTGTGGCATACTCCACCCATGAAACGGCTACGAGGCGCGTCCGGCTGTCAATGGCATGCGCTAATTCCTCCAACGAATAGGTGAAATTGGATTTTTCTCTCACCATGCGGAACTCGACGCCACGCTCCCCCAGATTGCGCCAAGGGTGAACATTGGCAGGGAATTCATGTTCAAAACCAACAACGTTGTCACCCTCACGCCAGCGCAGCGAGTTCGCTACAATGAGAACACCATGGGTTGTGTTGTGAACAAAACATACGTTTTCCGGCTTCGTATGAAGTAACTCGGCTGCAGCGGTGCGGGCCTGTGCCATTCCATGTAACCATGCCGCGTAGTTCGCAGGTCCCTCTTCAGCAGCGTCGCGCGCAAATTCAGTGATCGCGGTTTGAGTGGATGCAGGAATTGGGGCTACTCCAGCATGGTTAAGAAACACGTACTGCTCTTTTATTGGAAATTCGCTTTCCAAGCAAAAAGGGATTTCATTATGTGACATCATCATGATGGTCCTCAGTTACTGGGTGTGAACTTAAGCCTGAGAGTATTTTCCCAAACCAAATACACGTGAGAAGCCGCGTTGCGGAAGGTCAATCGTGTTGTTGTGGAGTCACCGCCACCGGCCTCCGAGTGGGTGTCTATGCGTCAGCGGTGAGCAGGGAAAACCTGCACCCGTGCACGCTCACGAGGATTCATAGGAGGCGCTATCACTTCGATCAAAGACGCACTTGTCTCTTCTCGCGCAGGCGGGTGAAGTGTGACAATTCCGCTCTGGAAGCGCCACTCCTTGGGCGTGGCAACCGTGGTTTTTGCCTGTAATATGGCACCGCGGAGCAGCCATTCGATGCGAGCCCGATCATAACAACGCAGAACATGGTGGGTTTCCCTTATGTTCTGGCTACTGAGACCGAAGGCGAGAATTACGAGAACAGCAATCGCCCCGGTAAGATAGAGCATGGTAGTGCCGTAGGTGGCCGGCTTGGCCAGATAGGAACGATGGAGAAATCTCATCGGTGCACCTCTTTCCAAAGCGGGTTCACTAGCGGAATCTTAGCCGAAGCGGTTATACGCACCTGATTGCGCAGATGATACGTCCCTAAGCCAGATTGACAGAGAAAACGGAGCTCGTGAACATCATACGGCTGGTGGTGCGCGTAACATACGTTTTGGACATTTGACAGCAGTAGTGTTAGATGCGGCTTATGATTAGACGCCACGGCCGTTCCGCGAACGACTGTGGTTTTCCCTTTTTCGTGCGCGCTAATTTGATAAAAGCACGGATTCCGACTGTCTGTTGCGGGATACGAGATCGTTACAGTAGTGGTAAAAGCATCCTCTGATGCCTGTGCGCTCACCCTTACGTCCGAAGCGCCGTGGAAATCGTTGCGCCAAGTTCGGTCGAATTCTAGAAGTTCGGCGGTAACATATTCGTGCTCGCTGACAGCCCTTTCGAGACGGATGATAAAGACAAATGACATGAAAAACCCCGCCGTCATAATAGCCAAAATTGCGATAGTGATCAGTGCTTCAATCAGCGTGAAGCCAATAGCCAGTTGAGATGCAACTTGCATCCTGCCAAGAGATTGGCGTTGCATGGTTTAGTTCTCCTCTTTGGCCAACATTGTTTCGAGTGCTACCTTAAGCGGTTGCTGAGGGTGTTCTTTGCTTACTTCGGCCCGTAGATAAGGAACGTTCCCTTCGACAAGACCAATAACTACTTGCGAGCTATACGGCGGTTGAAGATCAGCTGTGGTAGGGTTGGTAAAAGAGAAGGTGCCAGTGGTGGGCATTCTTCCCGTCGTAGAAAATAGGGCATAGCGCCATTCCAACTCGTTTTGTGTCCAGATGAGCGCTCGCGCAATATCTCTGTGGCGGACAGCCGAGGACAAAGCTTTTTCAACGATGAAGAAAAAGCCAAGGAGCACCACCTGGCTGATAGCCATGGCGACTAATACTTCCCACAGCGTGACACCGTGGCGATGACGGTAGGAAGAATGTCTGTTCCAGAGCGTTTTCATAGGTTACTCCCCTAGCCTCACAAAGTATGTCCACCTCATGGCAGGTAGGAACACCGAGATGGCAAACGAGCCAACCATTACCCCGAGGACGAGAATGGCTAGCGGTTCGTACTTTTGGACAAGCACTTCGATGTTCCTTATCTCGTCCGAAAGCCTCCTGCTAAGTTCACCCAAGTACTGAGGGAGGCGCTCGTAGCGTTCCGCTTGTTTGAGAAACCAGATTTCGCGCGCCGGGAAGATCTGCGGACAGAGCGCAACAACGCCAGACAGCGGAGCGCCAAGTGCTAGCCCTTGTTTTGCGGCGTGCGCAGCACTGCTTACGAGAGGCAAGTCAGAATCTTCCGCAAGAGCGTCAAGGGCTTCAGAAAGAGGAATTCCATGCACTAATTGAAGCTCAAGAACGGAAACGAAGTGAAACTGCAGGTATCGACGAAACACTTGGCCATAACCGGGCATTCTGATGAGTATGCGGTGGAGTGCAGGATTTGCAGGCATTACCGCCCAAGCGATACCAAAAGCAACCGAGCAAACCCACGCAGCGGCAAAAGCTAATGCCACTCCGCGCATGGCCCAAATCGCATACTCGTGCAGATGACGCGCCGGAGCAGTAGGGTCAGAGAACCAGACGTGCTGGTGCATTTCCTCAATGAGTCGCCACTGGTGTGGGATTGCGATGAAGGCCACGACTGCCGAGATGATCGTCCCAACCGTAAGAACCGCAAAGGGATAGATTGCGGCTGTACGAAGTGCCGTCATCACATTGCGTCGCATCGCGAGAAATTGTGAGGCACGGGTGAGAGCTTCGCCAAGGTTGCCGCTCTTTTCTCCCGCTGCGACAAGCCCACGGACAATCGGATGAACCCACTCCTTAGCACGGGCGAGAGCCTCGCTCAACGAGCAGCCGTTGCTGTAGTGCGCAAAGATGCTGTCCAACAACTTTTGGAGTGAAGGTCGTTGAGCTTGCTCGCGTAGCATCATCAATCCTTCTCCTGCGTCCAGCCCGGCCGCATCGAGCTCGGCCAGTTCCGCTAAGACGGTTTCAATATCTGCATAGGTGTTACGCACGCCCGCCTCTCCTTTCACTCATAGGGGAAAAATTTATAAACGCTAAACATGACGATGTAAAAACTGGCAACAAAGCATACGAAGAAGCTCACAGTGGCGATGATCAGAAGAACGGAAAGCAGCATTTCTAACATTGCGGTCAAACACAGCGCACGGCGCTGATAGTTCTGCGCCAGGACCGCAAGAAGTGACGGCAGGTTTTCATGTTTGGCTCCCATGGCCAAATGAACCTTGAACCATGAGGGAAGTCCGCGAAGCGCCGCGAACGCGCGATGCAAAGGTTTTCCGCAACGAAGATGAGCAGTTAAGACTGGTACTTGACGCGCTAGAGCAGGATCGCCACTGGCAAAAACAGCGGTCTCAACAGCGCTTTCGACTGGAACTTGCTTGGAGAGCTGAATACTTAGCGATTGAACTAAACGCCCTAACGCGCTTGCCCACCACACTTCCGCAAGGGGTGGCACAATGCGTGCCACCAGACGGCGAAAATTCATCGAATGCAGAAAAGCAACTCGACCGACAAAGAAGCCAATGACAAGTGCAGGAAGAAGCCACGCGGCATGAACGGCTGCCGAGGCGGTAAATTCGAAAAAATCCAATGAGAGCGAACTCTTCGGAACAAAATAGCTGCTAATCTCAAGGTAGCGGGGAATGACAGTCTGCCACAGGAAAGACGTCAGAACGATAGCAAAGAAGGTCTCAAGGAGATAAACTGACAACGTTTTTCTTCCCTCCCGAAAACGCCGTCGCTGACGCTGTCCGTCGGCGAGATAGCGGAGCATACGAGCTAAATCGACTTCATCCCTAGCGGAAGCAATTGCTGCTGCTTCCGCGGCGGAGAAGAAGCCGAAAGCGAATGCTGCTGCTTTCTCGAGGGAGTGGCCCCGTTCGAGATAAAACAGAAGGGGCGAGATTTGGCCCTTCACTCGAAGGAGGGCTTCGCTGATGAGGAAGCTACGTACAGCTTCGTGTAACGGGTATCCGCTTTCGGCGGCAAGCGCAATGTGCTCGTAGAAATTTGCGCGCCAAGCGCCCGGAAACAAGTAGTGCCATACGGAACGAATGAAGCGTGCCCCCGCAAGCAACAGAAGTGGCAACAAAAACCATCCAAATAATATTGCGATACTGAGCTCACGCTGCCCCGTAATGCTGTCGACGACGAAAGCCATAACCCCGCCGAACACTGCTATCACCGTGTACCAAGAGAACGGCGCGGGGAGTTGGAGCCGGCGAAAACGGCGCGTTGGTAAACTAATTTCGATGGGAGAACTTGCAGGACGTATCCCAAGCACGATGAGCGGCACAAATAAGAGGAGAATTACAGTTACTGCCGCCACGCATATTAAATCGAAACCCGCATGAGGGACGGAAGTGGGCAGAATTTGTTGGCCTTGCTCTGAAAAAGATAGCGTTTCCGTTACGCGAGGCCATCCTGAAATGAGAGGAAAGAAGATCCAAAACCAGTAAGCCAGCGCCGCCAAAGTGAGGAATAAAAACACAGTTTTCCATCTGCGCCTTTCTGCCAACGATGCGGTTGAAGAAATGGGCCGATATAGCCAGGCCGTAGTTAGGGCAAAAATCACTAGCGTGTTAATCACTGTGACAGCTAAGGTCGGAAACCAGCTTGCCCAGTCGAGATCTCGAGCGACTGGCTTATGGATCACGTCGCGCCAAAAGGCGCCGAGACGACCAAACGCGGAAAGACTTGCAAAAACCAGAGCCGAGTAGAATGCGATGACTGATACTGGAAGAGCAGACTTTGGGAAACGAAGCAGAACATTTCTGACGCAAGCTTCGCATGAACGCACTAAAGCGTACAAGATTCCCCAGCCGACAAGAGCTAAGGTAATGCTGAGGTAGGTTCCTCGGTGCATTTGATACCCGTTTTCCGACAAAAAATACGGAATCAGCCACATGGCAAAGACAGCGATGATCACGACGAGAATGGCACCCAACCAGCTGCGGCGACGTGCTTGTGGGTGCTTTGGCGCGCTAACCAGCTTATCGAGATGACGAGCCCGCTCAGCGGACGATGGATGAACAGATTGTTTTGGTGGGCTTCCGTAGCTCAACTTTTGAGCCGCAGCCGATTTTTTGTCAGGCTTTCTGGTCACTGACTATCCCTCCCCGTAGGCGAATTGCTTCCTCGATGGAAATATGGTGGGCGAGCACCTCGTCGCGCAGGGCATGAGCCAAAGGACGCATACCGGCCACCACCAGGAGCTCAGCAATGTGGGAAGCTGTTGCTCGCTGGAGCACGGCTTCACGAACCTCAGCCGTAGGCAGGGCAAGTTCAAAAAGCGCGAATCGTCCTCGAGCCCCAATCCCTCTACACGCGGCACAACCGTTTGCAGAGACACCGATCAATTCAGGGAGTTCTTCACCTAGAAGAAGTCGTGCCTCCCAAGCTTCGACGAGACGCGGATGCGCACACTCGGGACACACGCGACGCGCAAGCCTTTGGGCGCAGATGCCTGTTACTGCCGAGGCCAGCAAGAAAGGTTCGATTCCCATGTGGAGTAGGCGTGCGTACACTTGTGCGGCGGTCCCTGAGTGGATAGTGGTAAGAACGCGATGGCCACTTAAGCCAGCATGGATGGCAATTCGGGCGGTTTCTTCATCGCGGATCTCCCCTACCACAATCACGTCTGGGTCCATTCTGAGAATCGTTCGGAGGCCTGTTGCAAAAGTGAGTCCGCCAGCTGGATCTATTTGGGTTTGGTTCACCCCCGGCAATTCCTGCTCAATGGGGTCCTCGAGGGTGGCAATGTTCGGCGGATGAGCGAGCCGATCGAGTATGAAACGCAAGGCAGCGTAGATTGTTGTGCTTTTGCCACTGCTCGCAGGACCAGTCAGAAAGAGCACGCCGTGGCCGCCTAAAAGAATACGCTCCAGATTGATGCGGTCGCACTCTGACATTCCAAGATCTTTGAGATACAAAGGCGCATCAGTGACAGGCAGACGGAGGACAGCCTTTTCTCCGTGAAGCGTAGGCATGAATGCCGCGCGCACGCCGATGCCGCCCACGTCTACGCGCCCGTCTTGGGGAGCCCGCCGACGGTAGGTTAAAACCCGTGCCATCATTTTGAAACGGCCAATGAGGTTTTCACCAAGCGCTTTGGGGATATCGGCAACGGGGACAAGAATCCCTTCGAGACGGTAGCGCACTGCCCACGCATCCCGTCCCGGTTCGATGTGAACATCGCTCGCTCCCAGCTTATCAGCGGATTCAAGAATGGCATCCGCAAGTTCAGGGATAGCAAGCTCTCCCTGGGTAATGAGGCGTTGGAACTCTGCTTTAAGTGCCTCTGGCAGAGCAGCCCGCGTTCCGTCACCAGCGGTGGGATATGTAGCATGGCTTCTCATGATTTCGCCTTATTGGACGTGACGAGGTGGGCAACGGTTTACCACGAAGTTGGCTACTCAAGCAGCGGAACCTCTCGCTCGGACGACGGAGTAGTGCTACGTTGCTCATAAACGAGCCATGCCACGGCACCGAATACCAAAGCTGCTCCAACCCAAAATCTTGCTGGCGGAAACTCGCCGAGAAAGACCACGGAGAAAAGTGAGCTCCACGGTACCACCGTTAGCGATAGGAGACTTCCTTCAGCCGCCCTGACAGAACGGTATGCCTTGGTCATGACGAGCTGGGCAATCGCAGCGGAAGCAGCCATGAGAAAAAGCACCAGCCACTCGCTGACGTTTGGAATTTTGAACTCCACCACCACGAATGGAAGACTAAAAATAATGCCGACACCAGTGAAGAAAATGACAATCCACCAAGATGACTCGACTTGGCGGAGACGCCGGACACTGACGATTGCGGCGCCAGTAAATACGCCGGCTAATAAACCCACAACATCGGCCAGAGATATGGAGACAAAAGAGGTCGGCGAGAGCTCGAGGGTGATGGCAACGCCAACGACTGCAACCAACATGCTTACGAGCACACGTTGGGAGGGGCGCTCATCCAGTTCAAACCATGCTAAGAGAGTTGCCCATAGCGGATAAGTGTAACAATACAACGTGGCCTTTGGAAGCCCGCACCGATCGATAGCGTAGAAGTAACACAAAAGCGCGAGACTACCGAATACTCCACGCCAAACTAACCCGGAAAAGCGTCGTGGTCGGCCAAGTTTCTGGCCACTGGCAGCAACAAGCCCGAGGGTGATGAGCAACCCGAGTGTGCTTCGGAAAAATACCTTTTCAGCACTGGGTAGGTTGGTCAAAACACGAGTAAAAAGTGCCATAAATCCAAAACACAGGGCACTTAAAAGCATGAGAATACGGCCATAGGAAGAAGGCATAGACTCGCGCATTACTTGCTAGCTCCGGGCTGAGCAGAGAGCGGAGATGAGACAGGCGCGTAGAGGTAGTGGCGCCAAAGCCGGCCGCTTTCGTACCTTGCAACAAGCCGGTAGTTTTGGCGAATTTCCTCGCGCATCTGCAGCGTGAATGCATCCGTGTAAACGTCGTTTTGGAGATCCACAGTCGTCGCTATGAGGGAGAACTTCTTGTTTCTCAGGTCTCGCAAAAACGGTTCCTGGTCCCATCTCCCCTGACGAGCCAATTCGCTCATGATGAAAGGCTGGAAAAGGACATCTTTCTCGGCAAAAATGGTGTAGCATGCCAATTCACAAAGCACAGGCGACTTGGCAGCGCGGATCTGCTGGGTAAGCAGTGCTGCGTTTTTAAAATCTTCCGGCGACGGCTGTTTACTCATCAATATTGGTCTGAGATTGCCCATCGCAATAGTATGACAAAGAAGCAGCAGAGCCATGAGGTGGATGGGATCGTAAGCAAGGCCGGAGGTAGTCGAAGCGATTTTCAGCGATCGTGCCATCATCACACCGACGAAGAGAGACGCAGCCGCTAGTGGCTCGAGAAGATAATTCTCAGCACTTCCGGATTTCGCAATAGCAAGAATATTAATTAACGATGTAAGAAAATAGGCGACAACGAGAATGCCCGTGAAATGCTGAGGCGAACGAGCTTGGGCAGCAGTAGCATCATTGCGGTCAACCGTCATTGCGGTTGAGGTGGGTGAGCCGATGTTCTCGCTTAGGAGGTGGTGGCCAGAATCATCATTGTTTGGGAGCAGGTCATTGTCGGTAGTTGAAGTTTCTTTCCTGAAAGTTGCGATAGCAAGACACGCAGCAATTAGGCCGAGCAGAAAGGGATAAAACCGCCACAGATGGCGCCCCCAGATTATCAAATCGTTCCAGTTCATCTGGTTGGCGTTATAGATAACTGTGTGAAGGAAGAACTGCCCCTTCGTCAAACCAGTCAGAATTAGGAAGGGTATTCCGATAGCGGAGAGGGTGAGTAAGAAAAACCGATGGGCGGCAGAACGATCGAAACGCAGCAGCGCCACGTAGGCAGCGACTGGTGCGCTCAAAGACGTTTGCTTAGTGAAAAAGGCCAACGCAAAAAGCACGGCGGCAAGGAATGCGTGGCGTCTTGCCGGAGAGCAGTGTAGCGCCGCTAGACCCGCAAGCGAGAGACCACACGCGAGAAAGTCTACTCGAAAATAAGGCGTCCAGCTGTAGACCTCATACGTTGCGAGATAAAGGCCAACGGCAACGCAAGGAGCGACAAACGATCTCGCTGCGAGCACGCTCGCAAGCCCTAACGCGAACAACGTCAGCAACAAACCGCCAGCCGAAACAAGGCGTCCTCCCCACAGCGAGGGGATCTCAGCCGATGTAAAAAGCGAGCTCGCGAGAAGATATAGAGGTGGGTAAGTTCCCACAATGAATGGATAGTCGTTAATCGGGCGGTACGGTAGACGTCCCTTCCTGAGGTCAAGCACCTGCGCGAGCAGAGCACCTTCCTCATTGTCGAGCTGGAAGTATGGGTGATCGAGTCCAACCGCGAGACGGCTAACAACGGCACTGCCACCCTGAAACACCAACCACAATGCACTGACAAGTATCAGCAACGCAGCCGGTAACAGTTTTAGTGGAGGCAGTAACTTTCGTGGGGCAGTAGAGGACGTTCCCAGCTCTGGTGCTTCACGCTGAGGATTGTCCCACATTCTTTAGCTCCCCTTTTCCCATGTTCGTATGACACGAAGTACAGCATTTGCCACTTCGCGGCCTGTCATCGCCTGCATGCAGGTTGGTACTTTGTCGCATTGTTTGAGGTAACACGGGCTACAATCAAAATCTGTGATAACCTTTTCCCCGCGGTCATAAAGGTCAATCTCTACTGGCGAGGTTGAGCCAAAGAGGGCCACCACATACTTGCGCAGAGCAATGGCAATATGCATCGCGAGACTATCCGAGCTGACAACGATGTCACACGCGTCGATGATCCCAAAGAACTCGTCCAATGAATTGTCGCATCCCGTATCTACAAGTCCCTCGGAAGCTGATAAAATAGCTTTGTTCATATCCCTTTCAGCCGGGCCACCTAGTAGAAGTAGTGTAGCCTGCGGGACCTGTTGCTTGAGCTCGTTGATCAGCTCAACCCACCGTTCGACCGGCCAAAGCTTAGTACGAAAGACAGATCCGCAGCCGGTATTAAGTCCGATCCAGGGGTGTGCCGCGTTGGGTAATTGCTCAGCCAAGCGCGCACGACGGGTTGCGGCTACCTCGGGTAGGTAAAGCTCGTAGGGGTCGCGCTGATAAGGGATTTCCGCCATTTCAGCAATAATTTGCGGATAAGTTTTTTCATTAATATGAAATTTTAATTCGTCGCTAATTCCCAATAACAATGCGTAGACGGAAGACGCATTAAATACGGTGGGCGTGTTCCAAATCGTCGGGGCAAAGCCACGGTGGACGCGTGCAGGGACCCGACCTGCAAGAGCGAGAGGTGCAGGATCTTTTTCAAAGTTAAGCAGGAGATCGAAGGTTTCGGTAACCAGTAGTTTCTCTGTAGTCTCATCTAAGACGAAGAGTCGGCAGATTTTGGGATTATGAATGAGTAAAGGGACTGCCGATTTATCCGTAACCCACGTGATGGAGGCTTCAGGGTACATTCGCACCAACGGCGCCAACAAGGTTGTCGTGCGCAAGACGTCCCCCATCGCGCCGGTCTTAATGATAAGGATCTTGTAGGGCGAGTCGTCGCGTACGTCGCGAGGTGGTGCAAGCACACGGACAGGGGTAGCGGGTTCAGCAGCATAAGGCTCGCGTGGCTCATAATGCCAACAACCTTTGCACTCGTTGCCGTAGCGGCAAGGCTTGTAGCCAGTGTAGAGTACGCAGTCAAAACGGATATCTGAAAAATCCACCATAGCTCTGAATTTGTCGGTAATGAAGAATGCTGATGCAATGCAACCGCTAACAGCACAAGTTATGAAGCTGTAGTTGGTGCGTTGGACGGCGAGTGATCCTCGGTGTTACCATTTCTAGTCGCAAATTGAAGCTCGTAATAGCGGGCATAGCGACCCCCGCGCTGGAGTAATTCATGGTGGGTTCCGCGCTCAACTATTCTGCCAGCATCAAGTACAATAATCTCGTCGCAATGCAGGATCGTCGCGAGGCGATGAGCAACTACAAAGACTGTACGTTGTTTCATTATCCTGTGGAGCGATTGCTGGATGAGGGCTTCCGTTTCGGCGTCAAGCTGGCTTGTCGCCTCGTCAAGGATTAAGATGGGAGCGTTCTTGAGGAACGCACGTGCAATGGAGATGCGCTGACGCTCGCCGCCGGACAACCTTACTCCACGCCCCCCAATGAGGGTCTCATAACCTTTAGGCAGACGCATAATAAAATCGTGGGCATTCGCAGCTTTCGCGGCCTCGATGATGCGCTCCAGGGGGGTGTCGTCGGGCATGCCATAGGCGATGTTGCGTGCAACGGTGTCGTCGAAAAGCACGACGTCTTGCGAAATAAGCGCAATATGATCGCGCAAGGATCGCAAACGCACGGTACGAATGTCCACGTCGTCGAAAAGGACGCGTCCCTGGGTAGGATCGAAAAACCGAGGGAGGAGACTGATAAGGGTGGTTTTACCCGATCCTGTTTCGCCGACAATGGCAATAGCTCTTTTTGCTGCGACGGTGAAGTCTATATCGCGTAGGACAAAATCAGTCTCATCATTATAACGGAACCACACGCGCTCGAAGCGGATTTCGCGACTGAGCGGGGGTAGCTGGGGCGCCAAAGGATCGTCCACAATTGTAGGTTTAGTGTCCAAAACGCGAAACACGCGGTCACTCCCCGCCATGCCCCGCTGAATTTTCGAAATGACGCGACTGCTGCCCTTGAGAGGCCGAAAAATCTGGGAAAGGAAAACAACAAAAAGCACAAATTCCGACCCACTGAGCTCTCGGGTTTGGAGAACATAATAACCGCCGAGAAGAATCATGACCGCAACTGTAAGCACGCCCAGAAATGCCGTGAGACCTGTGCCAAGCTCCTCTGCCACAACGGTTTTAAGAGATCGGCGAAAGGCTGTCCAGCTTTCCCGTTCGTAATGGTCAGCTTGTGCTTCCTCCATGTTGAAAGCTTTAACGACCCTAATGCCAGAGAAGGACTCCTGTGCAATCGAAGACAGTACGGCGCGAAGCTCTTGGATCCGTTGGCTAATTTTCCGGACTCTACGGCCAATGCCGTATAGGAGCAATCCAATGAGCGGCGCCACCGTAAGACTATAGAGCGTGAGTTTTGGAGAAACGAAGAACATGGCCCCGATCAGCATGGAGACGGTAATCGGGGTTTTCAGGACGTTAGAAAAAAGAATGTCGATTGAGCCAGAGACAGCGGCAACATCTTGCGTCACCACTGACATGAGGTTTCCAATGGAGCGACGATTGTAGAATGCCATGTCGAGGTGCAGTAGGTGACGCAAAACATGGTTGCGAAGTCGGGTGACGCACAGATTGGCCATGTACGCGCTGAGGTAACCAACACCGAACGACGCAGTAACCATGCATAACGCGGAAACAACCAAGAGAATGAGGATCCCCCCTAACACGCGAAACTTATTTGTATTGCTGACCATAACGTATTGCTGGAGTTTCTCGAGGTAGGGAGCGGCAAGCTCGCCGATACGCGCTTTAATATCTCCAACGAAGCTCGACTTTTTGGGCTTGGAAATCTTGGGAAGCGGGACATTTTTCAGGTCGCGCGCGAGGATCTCTGTTGCCAGTGGATCGCGTGGCCCGATTAGACGAAAGTTGTTGTCGGAACGAAGTTCCTCTGGAGGCGTTACATGCGCCGGTAATAAGACGACTATTTCCGTGCCACGCAAAGAAACTACTTTAGCGTAGTAGAGTTCCCCCCATATCATGTCCCCAAGAGTTGTCGCGGGGGAAAGGTCAATGATGAGGCGACGAGTGGGAGGTTTTCCGACTGCCTCGACAATGTCGCGGAGCTCTTCGGCGGCACGCGCCGGTACAAGATCCCCTATAGCCCGCACGGCGACACGGTCGCCCTCGAGCTTCACTGGCGCTCCGATTTCAAAAAGGCCTTTCTGACGAATCTTGGAGGAGTCTGTAATGCGGTTCTTCACGAGCAGATCAAGAGTTGGGCGAACTAGACTGATGGTTACGACCGTAAAGGCGCCCTCAAGAAGCATGCACGTCACGAGCAGGACTACCACATGACGCGTACCTCGCAGATACGTCAGAAGGCGCCGATAGAGAGCGAAGTCCGTGTAATTTCGCTTAACCCTCTTTTTCGCCACTTTCCGCCACCGCTTGTTCGAGTTTCTGCAAGTAAATTGCTGCAAACGCTAGCAGATAAAGGAAATTGTAGCCACCGCCGACCATTTCGCGAAACCACTGATCCCAGGGGATTCGAAAAATTGTCGTCGGCCGGCTCGGGTGCTTTACCCGCAGCAGCGGAGCGTGTTCTTCCTCTGAGTCATGTGGCACTAGAACAAATCCACGCTTATGAAGTTGTGGTAAGAGCGTTGTCTCCACAAAACGTTTCGCATTAAAGAAAACCCAAATAGCAAGCTTCTGAGGAAGAAGCACGTCCTGGAGGAGCGAAGGCTCTATCCATGAGTAACGAAGGGCAGCGGCTTTTGGTCCCTCCCCGCCAGTGATGGCATCAAGAAAATCAATCCAATAGGGATGGGCGCTTCCGCCCATCATGCTTCGGGAACGCTCCAGGACGTCGACCCACAACATTTCGCGCTGGTTAGCTGGGAGGTTCTTAACCGGCACAAAGGCAAACACTAGATCGGGATCAAACTGCCCCAAGACACACGTATCGTGAGCAAAAGCTTCTTGGGCGAATTTTTCAATAAAGTCGCGCAAGCTCGCCCAACGAGCCAGGCCCTCTTCGTTTTCGGCGAGTTCCTTGGCATGGGCTTCAAGAGCTGGGCGGCACGCTTCAAAATCGTAAATGGCAATTCGCACGTTCACGAGTTGTCCGTTACAATGGGAAAAGCATAGCTGTTCTCTTTCAAGGTGGAATGGTGGTAATTGTGCCCAGTTGGAAAAAAGCATTATTTTGCACGTTCAGAACGCACGAAAAGCTCGAACCGATCCAAAGCGACAAGTTCACCGTTGTGCCACTTTATTTCAGAAACCGTGGTCGCTAAATTCGTGTCCAAATTATGGGTCAAGCTTGTAGAAATGGGAGGGTGCTACCATGCAGGGTACGGTGAAGGCGGGAATCAGCTTCTCGCGGAAGATTTTCGCGCTTGTAGTTGCTCATCGTGCCGACGCGGTCACAGATTCCGGGGAAACAGGTGGTATCCCTGAGGTCCAGTACGTGAAAGCAGGGGGGCCTGAGGAAGCCTTGCAGCTGCTTAGAGATCAGACGGTAGACGTCGTCCTTGTTGATGGAGATGAGCAAGACTGGGAGTTCGAAAATGTGGTCAGTAAAGTAACGTCGGCCCGTAAGGACGTAATCTGTGCAGTGGTGACGGAGGCGGGAAATGATGAGATGTGGATAAGGGCTCTCAATGCTGGCGCCTGCGACCTTCTTGAAAAACGCGGACTAAATTACGCCTTATGCCAACTGATGCGGCGCCAAGGGCGCCGCATTGCGGCATAGCATTTCGAGGTTTTCGTAAAAAATCCTTGCATCCCTGCCTGCGCGCTGGGCGTGTAGTATGGTACAATGTAGAAGTACGACTCTGAGAAGGAGGCATGAGCGTTGTCGATCCAGGCAGGCGGTGGTGTGCGCAGGAAGAAACTTTTGCTGTTGGACACAGGCGACAATTGCCGTTGCCCAATGGCAGAAGGTTACCTTAAGAAGCTGCTCTTTGAACGGGGGATTGATTGGATTGACGTTTCGACAGCTGGCGTAATGACGCCTACGGGACTCCTTCCTACCCCTGAGGCAGAACAATTGCTCAAAGAAGAGGGGGTGGACATTAGCCGGCATCGTTCCCGCCCCATGAAAGCCCATATGCTTGAGGAAGCGGATTTGGTGTTGGGTATGTCTTCGCTCCACGTTCAGAAGGCAATCCGCGAAACAGAGGCAGCCAAGGGAAAAACCTTTCTCCTTAGAGAATATGTTGGCTACCACGGGAAGCAAGTGCAAATCCCGGATCCCATGGGCGGAACGATGGACGCCTTCAAAAGGGTATTCGACCAACTGAAAGATGCGTTGGAGAAACTTGTGGAGACGGATTTCATCCGCATCCCCCCGCCGGGATGGAAATCGGCCTCGCCAGGCCCCGAAGAAATCGAACTGCAGGAAGAAGAATCACCTCTGGCGGCCGAAGTTGAGGCGGGAAAGGCAGAAGCATTGATGCCAGCTGTCAGCGACGATGCGAAGTTGCCCCCAGCAGGCCAGGAAGAGCCAGCCGTGGGGAGACGCAAGCGTGGCCGCCCGAGAAAAGTGGATACTGGCGTAGCGATAGAGGCGCCTGCTCCGCGCAAGAGGGGCAGACCCCGAAAAGCAACCTCGGCGGAGGCATCCCCGCCGAGTCAACTTGAGAAAAAGCGCCGCGGCCGTCCTCCCAAAAGTGAAACTGACAAAAAGGCGAAGGAAAAATCCGCACGTAGAAAAGTGCAGAAGAAAAGTGCCCAACCCGAGAGAAAGACTGCCGAAGCACAAAAGAAGAAGCCTACGACCAGCGCGAAAACTCAAAAGCCACCTCAAAAGGCATCAGCTCGTCGGCTGGAAAGTAAGTCCGTGGTGGCGAAAACCAAAGGAGCGCAGAGTCGCCGAGATCGGCGGCAGGCGCAATCGCGAAAAAAATAGCTTGATGACATTGCGTTCTCATCATTCATTGGAGGTTTTCCCCTATGGCTCGTGATTACAAGTGTCTCCGTGCAGTGGTTTGGCCTGAGTTTGCTGGGCGATTTGGTATTGCTTTGCTTTGCAGCGCTTTGGCCGCGCCGATCGAGGCAGCTCCTGCGGCGAAAAGCAGCGCCAGCAGCGAACCGGCAAAAATATCCAAGGGAGTCGCGCAAACTACCGCGACAGTCCAACAAACCAAAAAGAACACCAATCGCAGGTTTGAGAAACTGGCTCGGTACGATTTGGGGTCGAAGGGTCATTTTCTCCTCGCAGTGGTAAAAGGCAAAGAACTGCGTGAGGACGGCTTCTCAACCTACACGGCCTTGGTTGATTACCTTGAGGGAGGTGGCGGAAGCGAGAAACGTCAAACAGAGCTCCTACAAGATTGGGTGATGCAATACGTCGTTGCTGATGTTCTCCCCGAAGTGGCAAAAGCTGCGACGAAGACGGACGTGCCACTGCCATATACGACACTCTACGAAGTCAACGTTCTCAAAAGGGCTTTGCGCGAAAAGCTTGAGTCGGAAACATCCCCCACGCGCGAGCAACTTGAAGCATGGACAAAAGAAAATGCGCAACGTTTTACTCGTCCGGAGGAAGTTCACGCGTATCATATCTTCATGCAAGTATCGGATGATGTTCCCACAAGCCGGGCTGAGGCCGTGCGCAAACGAATGGAAGAGGTGAAACGTTTGGCGGACGAAGGAACGTCGTTTGCACAACTTGCGCGCCGCTATTCCGAAGCTGCCAGCAGTCGTGTTGGTGGGGACATCGGCTGGGTGTCGAGGCGGATGCCTATTGGTCCGGAGAGCAAACCCATGAATCTTGCCCTTGAAAACGCCCTTTTCGGATTACAGCGCGGGGAAGTTTCGGACATTATTCAGACCAGTCATGGTCTGCACCTAATGTACTGCGCCGATCGCGTGACCACGTACGTCCCGACGACCGATGAGCTTATAACAAGTCGCATTCTTCCACGCTCAGCTCAAGTACAACTGGTGAGGGAAAAGTGGCTTAACGGCATCAAGGCTACCCGGGAAAAGTTAGGGGCTCAAGTTCTCTTCGATGTGGAAAAAGGAGATGGTATTTCAACGGACGTCCCCGTCGTAAAGATTAACAATCATACGTGGAGTTTGCGTCAGCTCGAGGAACTTTATGGCACTCGTTTCACGCAAGCTTTCCGTATGCGAGCCCAAACGACGCAGACACTAGCAAGCTTCCTTGATGAAGTGGTCAGTGAACTGGCAGGCATATACTGGGCGCTCGATGAAAAAGTGGACCAGCAACCGCTTGTCCAGCGGGATCTCGAGTGGGCGGGCGGTCGCGCCCGACTGAGAAAGATACTCACAACGTACGTGGCGGAAAAATATCCGGTAACAGAGGACACTCTCAAAAAGGTTTATGAAGAACGCAAGAACCTAATGCGCTTGCCTGAGGGACGAGGGTACATTCTCAGCGTTAAGGCTGAGCCAACTACTGTGGGAATGTCGCGTGATGAAGCACGCGCCGCCGCCAAGAAAAAGGCCGAAGAAATTCGGAAGAAAATCCTCGAGGGAGCCGATATTGAACAGTTGGCGCGCGAAGTATCGCAAGACAACCGAGCATCATCTGGTGGTCTTGTTGAAAGGTCAGTCTTAGCTCATCTTAACGATCCGGCGGGGCGAATGTTCGGCGCTGTTGCTAGCTGGCTGAAGGCAGGGGAAGTCAGTGACGTGCGGCAATTCGGCGACACGTTTGTTGTGGTGAAGCTCGTGGAACGCTGGGAAGGTGAAGCGCCGCCCTTCGACCAGGTCCGTGGCCGTTTGGAAGCAACTGTACGCCAAGAAAACGAGCAAGCTGCCCGGCGCGAAATTCTTACTAAAGCTGTGGAGAAAGACCTGGTGTTGTGGGCCAACCCGGCTGCTCAGTTTGGCATTAACCCGGACGCTGGTTTTTAATTGGTCTCTTTTCCATATGCTTGAGGAATACCAGTGGGCGGAAAGTACTCGCTTTCCGCCCTTCGTTTTTTAGGACTTTCGCTGGATAGCAGCGGCGCCATGTCACCGATGGCAGAACTGCTTGGACACGGCATTCAATTACCCCTGCCAGCACGTGAAGAGCTGTTTTGTGTTTGTGGGCTACCGTGCGTAGGACACAGAGGGATTTGCGGCGCGATGCGTTCTACTGTCCCTCCCTCAACAACCACTTCGAAAAATCGGTCACAGCCCCAGACCCATTGGAAAATAAAATGCTGGCGGTGGGAGTAGGATTCGAACCTACGAGGAGCTTGCGCCCCTGGCGGTTTTCAAGACCGCTGCCTTAAACCACTCGGCCATCCCACCGCGCACTCTATGTTACAAGGTGACCAGCTCCCTCATTTTCCCGACGTGAATTATCGCTGCGACAGTTCGGCACTGCGGCGAGCTGCTGCCGCCACACATTCCTCGATGGCGCGAGCAAAACCTTGCTGCTCAAGGGCGCGAAGACCGGCTTCAGTGGTTCCGCCTTTTGTCGTCACCGCTGCGCGCAAAGACTCGAGACTCTGCGGCGACTCGATAGCCAACCGCGATGCACCGTAGATAGTGTGTTTGACGAGAGTCTCAGCAGCGCCATGCGGAAGTCCGAGTTTTTCAGCTGCCGCGATGAGTGCTTCGGCGAAGTAAAATACGTAAGCCGGCCCACTGCCGCTAAGCCCCGTGACGACATCGAGAACGCTTTCGGGCAGCTCAAGTGCTACTCCCACAGCGCCGAAAAGCTCGAGGACGCAATCTACATCTTCCCGTGTCGCCCGACTGCCAGCGGCCACCGCCGTCGCGCCACAGCCTATGAGAGCCGGCGTGTTCGGCATCGCACGAACCACTCGGACGCTGTCACCGAGTCTTTGCTCAAGAAATTGCGTGGTAACTCCGGCGCAAATAGAGATGACAAGCTGTGAAGGACGAATAACTGGGTTGATATCCTCGCAAACTGTAGCTATCTGAAAAGGTTTTACGGCTAGAATGACAAGATCGGCCCACCGAGCTGCCTCGTGGTTGGAGCTGATGGTTTTCGCGGATGTAATCCTTTCGAACTCTGTGCGTTGCGCCTCCGCAACATCGGATGCGAGAATATGAGATGCGTCCACAGTTCCCTTGCGTATTACCCCAGCTGCTATGGCACGAGCCATATTTCCCGCACCTATGAAAACGATCTTCTTTTCGCGGAGCGAACTCATTCCGACCTCCCATGTTTCGTTTCTTGCGTTGCCTAAGCTTGGGATCAACTTGATACTCAGTTTTAGACCAAAGGAAACGCAAACGGTTTAGTGCTGTAATTGAATCGTAATAAAGACGAGCACATTAGCTAGGATAGGACGCGGTGTACTACGCAGAGCAAGCGATTGCCGAACGAGCCCAGGAAATAAGAGGCCGGATTGCCGCAGCATGTGAAAGAAGCGGACGTAGGCCGGAACACGTCCGCATCGTCGCTGTGACGAAAACCCATCCGGTGGAGGCCGTTGTCGCGGCTTGGCACGCTGGGCTTCGGGATTTTGGGGAAAATCGGGTGCAGGAAGCTGAGAAGAAATTCTCACTCTTCCAAAGCCTCATTCCCAACGCACGAGCAGAAGGTTGCTTGCTGCACCTGATCGGACATTTGCAAACCAACAAGGCTAAGCTGGCTGTCGCCCTATTTGACCTCATTCACTCAGTAGATTCGGCAAAGCTTGCCGATGAATTGGAGAAATACGCGTCTCGAATGGACAAGAGGCAGGCAATTCTCATTCAAGTAAACACGTCGCGTGAGTCAACTAAGTCCGGAGTTGAGTTAGAAAACGCAGAGCGGCTTGTGGAACATGTCGTGAAGCGGTGTCCCCACTTGATGGTCGCAGGTTACATGACGATGGCCCCCATTGTCTGCGATCCTGAGCAAGCACGGCCCTATTTTGCGCAACTTAGGATGCTGCGCGATCGGCTTGAGCAATCATTCGCGGGTGCCCCCCACTACGAGGGCCGCGAACTATCCATGGGCATGACGGGGGACTTTGAAGTTGCCGTAGAGGAAGGGGCTACAATTGTCCGAATCGGGACGGCGCTTTTTGGGTCGCGCTGACGCGGGGAGTTGTGCGCTGAAAATCAGAGCTTTACGAGTACGCGATACGAGGTGAAGATTTCTTACCATGAATAAGGTTGGGCCAGCGGCAACAAAGCAAAAGGTTGCGTCGGGTCACACAGGCCTAGAATCGCCACCGCTTGCCCCTGTGCTGCAAGTTGAAGGACTAACTGTCGCATTTCGCACACTTGAGGGCGATTTTCGGGCTGTGGAAGGAGTAAGCTTTGGCCTGAGCAAAGGGGAAAAACTGGGATTGGTTGGGGAATCAGGGTGCGGAAAGTCGGTGACAGCCTTATCCATCATGAGACTTTTGCCCTCCCCCCCTGCTCAGATTGTGGAGGGTAAAATTTTTTTTAAGGGTACGGAGCTTACGGGTTTAGGCGAAGATGAAATGCGAAAACTTCGCGGCGACCGACTCGCCATGATTTTTCAGGAGCCGATGACGGCTCTTAATCCGCTCCATAGTATAGGGGACCAGATTGCGGAGGTGCTGCGGATCCATAAGGGTCTCAACAGGCGCGATGCGTGGCTGCGCACAGTGGAGCTGCTGGAAAAAGTGCAGATCCCGGAAGCCCCGAAACGGGCACGTGACTATCCGCACCAGCTAAGCGGAGGGATGCGTCAGCGCGCAATGATCGCTATGGCGCTGGCATGTGATCCGGACCTACTCATAGCTGACGAGCCTACCACGGCACTCGACGTGACAGTGCAGGCGCAAATCTTGACCCTTTTGGAAAATCTTTGTGAAGAATTCGACTCATCCATCCTTCTGATCACCCACGACATGGGAATTGTTGCGGAGGTTTGCGACCGCGTGGCAATCATGTACGCGGGACAGATTGTGGAAACGGCGGAGGTGGATGAACTTTTTGATCGGCCACTCCACCCCTACACAAGGGGACTTCTACGTTCGTTGCCGAAGATAGACGCACCCGCGACAAAATCCAAGTTATACTCGATTCCTGGAAGTGTCCCGGACCCCTTGCGTTTTCCCCCGGGCTGCCGTTTTCATCCGAGGTGTGAATTTGCCACAGAGGAATGCCGGAAATTGATGCCTGAGTTCGCAGCGATCGATGGCAGACACCTGGTGCAATGCTGGCATTGGGAACGAATAGAAAAAGCCGAAGGTGGTGCGTAAAGCCATTGACACGGGGTGAATCAACTAATAGAGAGATGCACGAGTGTTGCATACAGCATATGTAACGGCGGAGTTTAAGTTAGCGATGCGACTGTGGAAAGTATTGCTCGCGGGAGCGCTGCTTGCAGGCTTCATGCTCCTTGAATGGGTTCCCTCGCCAGTGATAGCGCCCGAGCCCGCACAGCCACGCGCTAAGCAGCTAGCTCAGTTAGTCCCGAACGTCAAGCTACCTCCGGTTGCGGCACCTAGCCGTGCCCCAATTAGTACTTATGCCACAGCACGGAAACCGTTGGAAGGTGTGAGGATTTGTATCGATCCGGGACACGGCGGACAAGAGAAATGGGATAAGATTTTGTACACTGGTGGCACCCGCGGAGTTGTGACAGGACAAACAGAAAGCGATGTCAATTTGCGCGTGGCTCTCATCCTTCGCCATTATTTGGAAGCAGCAGGGGCAGATGTCGTAATGACGCGCACGACTGATGACCGCTGCACTAATTGCGGGACTAAGCAGGATGAACTCGATTACAGACCAAACCTTGCGAACTCGACAGATTCAGATTTGTTCATTAGTATTCATCATAACGAGGCGAACGATCCTAGTACGAATTATACCTTGGTGTTTTACCCCGATGGGATGGCATCAGCGGCTCCCCTTGCAGATAATATCGCCTCGGCCGTATCACGGTACCTGGGAACGAGTTGCGCTGGGGCTAAGCCGGGATCGTATAGAATCCTGAAGAAGGCAAAGATGCCATCAGCATTGGTAGAAGCCTCGTTCATGAGTAACCCTGAAGAGGATTATCGCCTGACGTCGTTGGCATATAATAAGTTGGAAGCGAAAGCAATTGCAACGGGCATACTGAACTATTTTCGCGCCACGCGAAACATGGGTATCGATTTCACGAGTATATTTGCCCCGCTCGACGACCAAGCAGAGGCAGCGCAGTTGCTAGCGGATGCGACCATCGTTCGTAAAAAGGTCGTCGAAAAAAAATCCCTTTTTGGGCGCCGTTACCAGGAGGTAACCTTTGATGCGACCGGTCGCGTCATTAGCCGTAGGGATATTGGAGGGGGTAGTCGCAAACAGGAAAGGAAGACCCGGGTCGTTGCGCAGGTTTCTCGAAGCGAAACGAGTCCTACGAACAAAGGCACTTCGATCCAAGCCAAGCCCGCAAGCACCAAAACGGCCAAGTCCGGCGAAAAGTCTGTTTCTGCGAGCAAACCCAAAAGTAAATCATCCACTAAATCGAGCCCAGCAAAGGCAAGAACAGGCAAAAAAGTGGCAAAGAAATAGACAATTCCACACCACTGTGAGCATGGTTAGCGCCTTGGACGGGTTTATCGAATAGAGTATGAGGGAAAGGTGATCTCGATGCTTAGCGACATTATCAAAAAAGGCCCCGAACGTGCACCTCACCGCGCCCTGTTGAAAGCAACCGGGGTTCGCGATGAGGATATGGATAAACCGTTTATTGCCATCGCGAACTCCTACACGGACATCGTGCCGGGACACGTTCATTTGAAAGAGGTTGGTGAGTATGTTGCTGAATGCGTGCGTGCAGCCGGCGGTGTGCCGTTTGTTTTTAACACGATAGGTGTGGATGATGGTATTGCGATGGGGCACACGGGGATGAAGTACTCGCTGCCCTCGCGAGAACTAATAGCCGATAGCGTAGAAACGATGCTTCGTGCCCATTGCTTCGACGCGATGATCTGCATCCCCAACTGCGACAAAATCGTGCCGGGCATGCTCATGGGCACGATGCGGGTTAACATTCCCACCATATTTGTCAGCGGCGGCCCGATGGAAGCAGGCCGAATTTCCTCCGGCAAGACGGTTGACCTCGTCAGTGTCTTTGAAGGGGTTGGAGCCAAACAGGTTGGGGCAATAGATGAAAAGCAGTTTAAGGAAATTGAGGACAAAGGCTGCCCGACATGTGGATCGTGCGCAGGCATGTTTACTGCGAATTCCATGAACTGTCTGTGCGAGGCCTTAGGAATGGCACTCCCGGGCAATGGAACTGTGCTTGCCACGAATCGCGAGCGGCTTCGTCTGTACCGGCGCGCTGCGTTCCAGATCATGGAATTGCTGCGGCGTAACATTCGCCCCCGTGACATTGCGACGTTGGAAGCTTTTGACAACGCCATGATTCTCGACATGGCAATGGGTGGTTCGACCAATACTCTACTTCATGTGCTGGCAATTGCCCACGAAGCGGGTGTGCCGTACTCCATGGAAAGGATCAATGAACTCTCGAGGAAGACGCCGAATATCTGCAAAGTTGCGCCTTCATCGAAGTATCATGTTGAAGACGTCGCACGCGCCGGCGGAATCATGACTATCCTATGGGAAATTCAGCAGGGGAAGCCGGGACTTCTGAAAGAGGACTGCCTGACAGTTACAGGCGAGACATTGGGTGAGAACATTAGGAAGTATTCTCCACGCTCGCCAGAATGTTGCGAGGAAGGCCGAAAGCTAAGCGAACGGGGAAGCATTCCTACGGGCCGCACGCGGGACGTGGTCATGGCAATTTTGGAAGCTGAGACTAAACGAATTGCCGAGGCCCGCAACAATGGGCAATTACCGCCGGATGTGGCGGGAGAAGATGCTCCTCGACCGCCCGACCTTGAACCTTTTGATGCGTACGATGTGATCCGGACGGTTGAAAAGGCTTATTCTCAGGAAGGTGGTCTGGCAATTCTGTATGGGAATCTTGCCGAACGGGGTGCAGTGGTGAAAACCGCAGGGGTTGTTCCCCAGATGCTAGTTCACACTGGGCCAGCCGTCGTTTTTGAATCACAAGAAGACGCGTGCAAAGGCATCCTGGGAGGCAAAGTTAAGCCTGGGGATGTGGTGGTGATTCGCAATGAGGGGCCTAAGGGAGGGCCCGGCATGCAGGAAATGCTGTCGCCGACTTCCTACATTAAAGGGATGGGGCTTAGCGATAAATGTGCACTTGTGACCGATGGCCGCTTTAGCGGCGGTACAGCTGGTGCATGCATTGGGCACGTGTCACCTGAAGCTGCAGCGGGAGGGCTAATTGGTCTTCTCCGTGACGGCGACATCATCGAAATCGACATTCCCAATCATAAGCTCAACGTCCGACTGAGTGACGAAGAAATCGCGAGAAGACGTGAAGAACTTGAAAAAGCCGGTGGCTGGAAATCGCGTCTGCCCGATGAACTGCGGCGTGGTTGGCTAGGCCGCTACGCCGCGATGGCAACAAGTGCTGATACGGGTGCTGTGCTAAAGTGGTAAAATTTCCCGTTACCGAGAAACCCTGCAAACATCCCCCCGGTAACAGACCTACTGTCGTCATCCGGGGGGTTAGTTTGTTTTGGCAGTAACGAGATGAGCACTCTCCAGCCAAAGAAAGTCCTGATAGCCCAACTGAATTCGGTGCGGAGTTATCGGCTGCGTTTTTACGAGCTTCTCGAGGAACGCCGTCCATCCGCCTGGCAATTTGAGGTGGTGCATGACTGCAGTAAGGAGCGGGTGACGAAACTTTATCCCGTTTACATTGACCCTAGTGCATTCAGGTTTCCGATCCTACCGGTAAAAACATACTTTCTCTCGCGCCGTCGGCAAGATCTCGTTTGGCAGGATTTTTTTCTGCGTGCCCGAAAGTATGATTTAGTGATCACAGATACTTTTATTAGCAATTTAACCTATGTTTTCGTCAACCTTTGGAAAATTGCGGGCGTCAAGCGCGGCTATTGGGGGCACACCAGCGACCAAACGAGCATGCCCTCGCAAATCACTACCTTCAAGAAGGCGCTGGAGGTATTCAAGGCATGGTGCTTACGGCGCGCTGACGTGTTTTTTGCCTATACCGATTCCGAAAAGCATCGTCTCACTGCTGCGGGGTTCCCTCTGCAGAGAATTATAGTTCTCAATAACACCATAGATACGACTCAAGAAAGACGAGCCTATTGCGAGTTAAAGGCAAGGCGTTCCCTTTTGCGCGAAAAATATGCGCTGACGAACCGCGAGGTCATTATTTATCTCGGGCGGATGATGGATCAGAAAAGGTTAGACGTTCTCTTCGAGGGGTTTGAACAGCTTCACCGCAGACGCCCGAGCACCTGTTTGGTGTTAGCCGGCGGTGGCCCGGGCGCATCGTATGTGGCAAAATTCGCGGAAAAATTGGGTAGCGACGCTGTACGCTATTGGGGTCCAGTTGATGAACTCACGGCACAAGAGCTACTCACCTGTGCCGAACTCTTTTGTCTGCCAGGGCAAATTGGGTTAGCCCCGCTGCGTGCCCTGTGCTTTGATCTACCTGTTGTCGCATTTCGCGTATCGTTTCACGCACCTGAAGTAGAATATCTCAACGAGAACAATGCGCTCCTTTTACCCGAAGATTTAAGCGTTCGCGAGTTTGCGGAAAAGTTGGCATTTGCCTTAGATTATTGGAAAGACGAACAACGACGAGCAAGCCTGTACCCAACAATTGCCCACCTGACGATGGAAAACATGGTGGATAATTTTATTAAAGGCGTGAATCTCGCCCTAGGATTTTAACCGCTGTTAGCGGCAAGCTTCGAGTAGCGCGTAAGCGCGATAACAACTAGCAACTATTGTAAGATGCTCTCTAAGATTGCAACGATACGTGCTGCCGCGTGCCCATCACCAAAGGGGCACTTCTGGGGTGGGGAGGAGTACAGCGTTTGCCTGACCCTCGCAAGGAGCTCATCGCAGGCGGAGATAATTTTCGCCACGTCCGTTCCTGCCAGTCTCGCGCAATCCATGTCGAGAACTTCCGGGCGTTCAGTTATCTCACGAGTTATGACAATCGGTTTGCCTAGCGCTGCAGCTTCTTCTTGGATACCGCCTGAGTCGGTGACGATCAGAAGAGCACGTTGCATCAAGAAGAGGAAATCTTCGTATCCCAGCGGGGAAAGCAGACGTACATTTGAAATATTTCCTAGGATCTTTTTAGCCGGCTCTGCTACTTGGGGATTCGGGTGCACTGGATAAATCACGAGTAATTCGGGATGACTTGCTGCAATCATTTTGATCGCTTCGAAAACGTTGGCTAGCGGGGCACCAAAATTTTCACGACGATGTTGCGTGAGGAGAAGGAAAGGAGCTTCTGCCAAATCTGCAATTTGCTGGGAGCTTGGGCGCGCTGACGGCGCAATGGCCCTTAGCGCATCGACAATAGTATTGCCTACAAGATAAATTCTCTCGTCCGGCACCCCTTCCTTGCAAAGATTTTTGCAAGCGCCCTCAGTAGGCGCAAAATGCCATGTGGCAATATGGCTAATCATGCGGCGGTTGATTTCTTCAGGAAAAGGAGCGTAAGGGTCGTTTGTACGCAGCCCAGCTTCCACGTGCGCGACCGATACTTTTGCATAGAAGGCGGTGAGAGCCCCAAGAAATGCAGTAGTGGTATCGCCTTGGACGATGACTGCATGGGGTTGAAATTGTTGGATGACGCGTGGAAGTTTGAGCAAAAGGCGTGCGGAAAGTTTTTCGAGGGATTGATTGGGTTTCATCACGTTCAGCTCGATGTCGGGAACGATACCGAAAAGAGCAAAAACTTGCTGTAATAGGAGATCGTGCTGGCCAGTTGAACAAATGCGCCATTCCCACTTGTCCGCCGCTCGAGCGACATTCTCAATCACTGGGGCCAGTTTAATAGCCTCAGGGCGTGTTCCCATTATAAATAGTAGCCGCCTGCGCATCTTTTCTCCTAATGAAGGACCCGTAAGAGAAACTTATTGGCAAGAAGAACCCACCATGTTAGCAATCTTAACCGCAAGACCGCGCCGTTGGTGCTGAACTAAAATATTTGGTCATCGAGTCTATTCCACAATTTGGAAGCAATGCTAGAACCATAGTGTCGAGATGACATGAAGCTGGAACCTTAACGAAGGCTTGAAGAGATTGCGAGAAGCGCCTGAAATAGCATTTAGTTTACAGGAAAAGAAACGTGAATAGCTTTCTCGAAAAGCAGACGTTGGACAGCCGTAGACGCATATATAGCCGCGGAGCTTGCTCGATAAATGACCGGCATGACTAAGACCTGCACCAGTCTAAGAGTCCCCTGGCTCCACCGACGGATATTTGGTGATTATCTTAACAAATTTATGCGCGAGGGCAAACTATTCAGGCGTTTGTTGCGGGAACTTGAGGAACATGAAAGGTGGAGTCCTGCGGAGGTCATCGAGTGGCAACAAGAACATTTGCGGGATTTGCTTATCGAGGCTTCAGAGAATGTTCCATACTACCGCGAACTCTTTCGCGAAAAGAGGATTAATGTCCGCGTAATGAATCCGCTGGAAGTCCTGCGTGCCCTACCGTATCTCGACAAAGAAACGGTACGACGTAACCCGGAAGCCTTTAGGAATCCGAGCATACCGCGGTTGTTTTTGCGCACCGCATACACTTCGGGGACCACTGGCACTCCGCTCCGCTGTTACCGTGATCTTTTCGCCATCAACTTTGAGCACGCGATGATTTGGCGGCAATGGCGATGGTCAGGATTCGACCTTGGCAAGCGGCGCGCGACATTGCGTGGTGAGCTCATTGTGAGCACGGCGAAGAAGAATCCACCATTCTGGATCTACTCCCCCGCCGAGAATCGGCTTATCATGAGTTCCTACCACATGGCGCCCGACACATTGCCGCTCTATGTTCAGGTGCTGACTGATTTTGCTCCCGCAGCGATTGAGGCATATCCATCAGCCGTTTACCTTATGGCCATTGGTTTTCGGACAAGCGGGAAAACACCTCCGCCTATGAAGGGAATTTTCACATCGTCAGAGACGTTGACACATTCCCAACGCGAAGTGGTGGAATCTGTATTCAACTGCCCAATTTATGATCTTTACGGGAACACAGAGCGAACAGCGGCCATTGGGCAGTGTGAGCACGGCACCTATCATGTTTTTGATGACTATGCCATCGTCGAGTTTTTGCCACGCGGGGATGGCACTCACGAAATTGTTGGTACACCGCTATTCAATAGAGCTTTCATCCTTTTGAGGTATCGTAGTGGCGATACGGCAGAACTGGAGCCCAGAACCACGTGCGATTGTAAGCGACCATTTTCGGTAGTGAAGGAAGTACTGGGGCGACAGGAAGGGTATGTTTACACGCCGGATGGTCGAGCAATCGGGCGGTTGGATCATATATTTAAGGGCGTGAGTCATGTCGTGGAGAGTCAAATCGTCCAGGAAGACTGGGACGATGTCAGAATCCTGATTGTGGGAGATCGTGGTTATGGCTCTGCCGACGAGAAGCTGATACTTATGCATGCTAGGGAACGACTCGGTCCCGAAATGAAGATTCGTATCGAGAGAGTTGATAGCATTCCGCGCGGGCCGCGTGGGAAATTTGTAGCAGTGGTCAGCAAAGTGAGCCACGACGAATGGCAGAAGCTCTTCGCCAACAAAGAGAGAGGCAATACTCCGTGGATAAGCTCACATTAGGTTCGCTTTTGGACACGAAAATTTGCGCAATCGTTGAAACGACACCGTCATACCCAGCAAAGCCGCCTTTTCATCCTTCCGAGCTTTATCCAGAGTATCCCTACCGCAGCTCTTCAGCAATTGCTACCGATGGCCCAAACCACGTCTATCGAGGAATCCGTGAGCTCTTCGTATGTTTGGGATTAGATAGCGAGCGTTATGGCACGGCTCAATGGAACCCGTTAGGAACCTTTATTTTGCCCGGTGATACGGTGTTGCTCAAACCAAACTGGGTGCGAAATTTTCACGAGTTTGGGATTGCTTGCGAAAGCTTGATCACCCATGGCTCCATCCTGCGGGCAGTGATTGATTTCGTTCAGCTAGCGTTGCAAGGAAAAGGCAGAGTCATTATTGCAGATTCACCGCAGAATGATGCCGTGTTCGACGAAATCCTTAGGCTGTCGGGAGTTCCCGAAATCACGGATTTTTACCGGCAACATTCTTCCGTTCCCGTCGAGATTTACGACTTGCGCATCGAATACGTTCACAAGGTGGATGGCGTACTTGTTAGGCATGACAAGCTGCCAGGAGACCCTCTCGGATATGCCGCCGTCGACCTAGGCACAGATTCGCTGTTTGAACCGGTCAGTCACAAAGCTGCAAAATTTCGAGGGGCGGAGTATTCGCTTTCAGAAATGTATCAGCATCATCGTCCAGGGAAACACGAGTACCCTATTTGTCGTACGGTGCTGAGCGCGGACGTTGTGATCAATCTCCCCAAACTTAAAACGCACAAGAAAGCAGGAGTAACGCTTTCGCTGAAGAACATGATTGGCATTAACGGCAATAAGAATTGGCTTCCCCACCACACGGAGGGAGTTCCGTCCGAAGGAGGCGACCAATTCGACTCGGATACAACAAAGAACAAGTTGGAACACAAGCTGGTGAAAACCTTTAAAGACTATTTCCCGCTGCTCGGCCCGGCAAGGCAGATCATGGCCAAGCCGATAAAAGCTCTTGGCAAGGCACTTTTTGGCGACACAAACGCAGGCCGGATTCGATCGGGCAATTGGTGGGGTAACGACACTATCTGGCGGACGTGCTTAGACCTTAAACGTATCTTGCTTTACGCCGATAAAGAAGGGCGCATGACGGAGCAAATTCAAAGACGCTACTTGACCATTATTGATGGAGTTATCGCTGGGGAAGGTAACGGCCCCTTAGCGCCAACCGACAAACGGTGCGGCTTGCTCATCGCATCCCATAATCCTGTTGTTGCCGACGCGGTAGCCACCCATGTAATGGGTTTTGACTGGCGGCTCGTGCCTATCATTCGAAACGCGTTTACTTCATCTTTACGTTGGCCACTTACCCATGTGAAACCGGACGAGATCCGCTGCGTTTCCAACACACCGACATGGGACGGCTGTTTCGGCGCTATCCCATGGGATCGCTTTATGTTTGAACCTCACTTTGGCTGGCTCGGGCATATCCGGTATGGTGATCCTTTGGAAATGGCACCTGTTGCACAATGAAGCGCCTACTGTGGTACGCCTATAGACTTCGGGTGATGTCCGGTGGAGAGATCGCTTCCCGGCTCCAACAGAAATTGCGTGAGTTGTGTTTAGAACGACGCGGTCTTTCCAGGCAAATAACTGACATTAGTGTTCCCACAGAGTTTAAACTTCCGCTTAGATTCTCATCGTTTCCGGAACATCTGCGCGAGTACTTTACGCGGCAGTTTGCTCCTATCGCGCAGCGGGCTGCTGGCGCGGAGCGAAACGTCTTCTCTCTGCTGGGATTGCCGGCTCATGACTTTGGAGAACGAATTGATTGGTATAAGGACCCCGTCACAGGGCAGCGGTGGCCAGATGACGTGAGTGCCTTCCGCATCGATTACCGTCACCAGCAAAAACTTGGCGAGGTGAAGTACGTTTGGGAGTTAGGCCGAATGCCGTGGCTGCTGCCACGTGCTGTCGCTGCCTACCTCCATTGCGATGCGCGGGTTGCCCAGGGCGTTCTTGACGACATCCTCAGTTTTATCCACGAATGCCCCCCTTTTCGGGGTATTCACTGGACGAGCGGACTGGAGTTGGCTGTTCGGATCACAAATTGGACATGGGCACTGGCACTTATCCAGAACACTGTAAAAATCAGTGGCGATCAGTGGTATGCAATTTCCGAGTACATCGCTGTTGCTGCTCACTATTGCATGCGGTTCCTAAGTCGCTTCTCGTCGGCTAACAATCATCTCATCGGCGAAGCTACCGGCTTACTGATAGCTGGAATGTGCTGGCCAGTATTTCCGTGGCACAGGGAAGCGGCAAGGAAGGGAATAGAAATCCTCCGGAGTGAAATTCCGCGGCAAATACTTCCTGACGGATCTTCCGTCGAAATTTCACCGCAATACCTTGCGGAGGTTCTCGAGTGGAGCTTATGTTGTGCAGCAGTTTTGCGTTGTCAGGACGAGGAAATCCCCCGCGAGTGGGTCAAGCGCTGGCAAGCTTGTGCAAGATTTCTGCGGACGGTGAGCTGCGGGGACAGAATGCCGGCGCTGGCCGACAGCGATGATGCTCAAATCCTTCCGCTTGGGCTTGAGCTGACACCGACGTTGCTTGCTGGTGTCCTTGAGCGTGCAGCAGGAGTTTTGTCGCCTGCTGCGTGTACGGAAGAAGTTGAGTTCGCTTCATGGCTTTTTCAAGTCCCCACTTTTGAGCCCAATGCTATTGCTCGCGATGCAACCACCGACGCTACTCGGGGTACCGTGTTTCTGCCCTCAGGCTTGTTCGTGGTTACGGGAGAGAATAGCAAGTTGCTTGCCGACTTTGCATCTCATGGTCTGGCGCCGCTCTACGCTCACGCCCACGCTGATGCTCTTTCCCTTACCCTCTCCACAGCAGAGGAAGACATTCTGATTGACCCGGGCACTTTCTGCTACCACGGCGAGCGCCGCTGGCGTGACTGGTTTAGGGCAACCAAAGCCCATAATACGGTTGAGCTCAACGATGAGAACCAATCCGAAATTCGAGGATCTTTTCTTTGGGGGCGAGTGGCGCGAACTTGGCTTGAACGGTGGACATTGGGTCAAGTCTGTGAGTGCGAAGCGAGTCATGACGGCTATGCACCGATCGTGCATCAACGACGAATTACTTACGCAGGCGGTGACCGCTACGTTGTGCGAGATGTCGTGTTCACACGAAAAACAAGGGAAAGTCGGGTAGACAAGGTTGTGATTTGGTGGCACTTCGCCCCCGGAGAGTTGGATTTAAAGGAGAACCACATCCGCTGGAGGGGCTGTAGTTTTGAGTGTCGTTTGACGTGGCAAGTTAGTAAGGCTGAATGGACTGTTGAACGCTACTTTGGAAACGAGGAGAAGCCACAAGGATGGTACAGCCCAAGGTTTAGCGCGAGGTTCCCTTCGCCGGCGGTGGGTATTGTTCTGAAGGACGTTGCACTACCAGTGGTCTGTGAGACAGAGATTGAAATCGCGAAGCTAAGGTGTACGGAATCGAAAGAAAAGCAGACGTGATTGGTAAGCAATTGAGAGTTATTTGGTACTCGTTTAGCGAGGGATTGGCACTTCCAACAATTGCCGCGAGCTAGCCTTTCGAGGATAAAATAATGGCGGAAAATGTGAAAGCATTGCGGAGGCGTTTACGGAGCATTCGCAACACGAAGCAGATTACCCGGGCTATGGAAATGGTCAGCGCTGCAAAACTGCGGCGCGCCCAGGCGACCCTGTTGGCAGGACGACCGTATGCCACGAAGCTTCGCGAGCTGGTAACGCGGTTAGTTTCTACTTCGAGCGTGAACCATGCTCTCATGGAGAGACGCCCGGTGGTAAGGAAACGTTGGCTGGTTGTTTTTACCGCAGACCGGGGACTTGCAGGAGCTTTCAATGCCCAGATTCTCAAGCAAGCTGATGTGTTTCTCCAGCGCAGTGACGTTCCCACGGAGTTGATTTGTATTGGGAAAAAGGGATTCGACTACTACCGCACAAAGCGGGCGAGTGTACGTTACAGCGTCACAGACCTCGGTGCACGTTTGTCGCGACGTCGAGTGCAGGAAATCGCGGAGTTTCTCATAGGGGCATTCTTGCAGCAAGAGACGGATGAAATTGTTTTACTTTATAATAAGTTTTTTTCGATGTTGGTTTATCGTCCCCAGATGGAAACGCTGCTTCCCCTTTCCAAAGACTCTTCCGAGGAAACGCGAGCGGTGATCACCGGTGCAGTAACTAATCGAGAGTACTTGCTGGAACCCACCGCAGAAGAACTTCTCAATGCTCTTTTGCCGCATTTTGTGAGCAGCCGGATTTACATTACACTCGCCGAGACGTTTACAGCGGAACATAGTGCGCGCATGGTAGCAATGAGCGGGGCAACACGAAATTGTGAAGAACTGACAGAGAAGCTCACTCTGAGAATGAACAAGGCTCGTCAAGCAGCGATCACGAAGGAAATCATCGAGATCGTTAGTGGTGCGGAAGCGCTAAAAGCATGAGCTGGGATTTGGAGGGAGAACTAGGCTGTTTCCCTGGCGAGCCGAATGACGATGCGGTGGCTCTAGCCGAAGCGCTTCGCGAATTAAATCTTGTCCGGCAAGTTCATTATTTCCGCAATATAGACTCAACATCGCGATGGCTTAGCAGCCTGGTAAGTTCAGCGAAGTCCTCGGCCACCTTAGATGGGATTCTTGCCGTTGCCGATTATCAGACTGCCGGCAAAGGACGTTTCAATCGGTCGTGGCTAGCGCCGCCAGGTAAGGCTCTGCTTTTCTCTATTAGCCTGAAAGCGCCACCGCGGTTGGTTGTGACAGATGAACTGCAGATTTCGCATTTTGTGAGTATGGCCGGACCGGTTAGCGTTGCGGAAGGCATTCGCCAGCATGCCGGCGTACCTGCAACAATCAAGTTCCCCAACGACATTATCCTTGGGCAATCCAAGTGCGCGGGGCTTTTAGTTGAACGCTGCACAAATCGTCCCGATGTCTATCTGCTTGGTATTGGCGTGAACGTCAACCAAACCAGAGAGGAGCTCCCCCGTACAGCCCATCTGCCTGCCACCTCGCTGCTCAACGAAACCGGGCACAAGTGGGACCGATGGGAATTGCTAGGCGACATTTTGGAAAGGCTGGAAGCGTGGTGGAAAGATGCAGACCTCGACAAGCTAAGTGGCAAAATGGATGAACTGTGCATGACAGTTGGACGGCGAATTCAAGTCACGTTGGAATGCGGTCTCATTGAAGGCACTGCGCTGGGGATTTCTCGCGCAGGAGGCCTTCTCGTGAGAACAGACTTTGGAGTCGTCAAGGAAGTTTTCAGCGGCGACGTGCGCGAGCTTAGTGCGGAGATTTAGCAATGATTGTGGCTGTGGATATTGGCAACACAAACGTTGTTGTGGGCGTCTTTGATGGCGACCGTGTTGTCGCAAGGTGGCGACTTGCTTCGGACACGCGACGTACTGCGGACGAGTATGGCGTTTTCCTCAAAGCTCTGCTGAGTCGCTGCAGCTCCGTTGAATCCTGCCCCGAAGGCATTGTCGTCGGGAGCGTGGTTCCGGTGCTTTCGGACGTGTTAGACGCAGCTTTGCGCCAGCTTTTTGCCTGTGAGCTTTTCCACGTGACACATGCTAGCCCCATGCCAGTGACCAATAGTTACGCAAAGCCGAACGAGGTGGGTGTGGACCGCTTAGCAAACGCCGTGGGTGGGACAATGCTCTATGGGAGGCCGCTGATCGTGGTCTGTCTCTTATACACA
>JANZZJ010000086.1 GCA_026419455.1 Candidatus Sumerlaeaceae bacterium
GCCACTATTGCGGCTATACTACAACCAGGCCATCAACTTGCCCTCATTGTGGGAGCTCGGAAATCAGCATGGTAGGACTAGGGACACAACGCATTGAAGATGAACTTTCACGCCTATTTCCCGGCAAAACAATTCTCCGAATCGACTTGGACACTATGAGGCGGCGCACAGCATACCTCGAAGCCTGGGACGCGCTTAGCAAAAGAAAAGCAGACATTATCGTTGGCACCCAAATGATAGCACGCGGAATCCACCTTGAAGGAATTGGCTTGGTAGTTGTCCCACTGGCAGACGTTTCGCTTTATCAACCGGACTTTCGTGCTGCAGAGAGGGCATTCGCGCTGCTTACGCAAGTGGCTGGTCGAGCCGGGCGTGGGGAAAGTCATGGCCGCGTGATTATTCAAACGTATGTGCCGCATCATTACGCCATTCGTTGCGCTGAAAATCACGACTACGTCACTTTTTATCGGCAGGAATGCCGCATTCGCAAGATTCTGCGTTTTCCGCCTTTCTCCCGCCTCATTGCAGTTCTGGGTCAGGCAGAAGATTTTGAAATCGGTCAGGAAATCTTTTCTACTTTCACCGAGGAACTTAAGAACCTGGCCTATCCTCACCGCGAGAAGGTCAACGTTCTTGGTCCAACACCAGCACCTATCCCGCGGATATCTGGGCGATTCCGCTGGAGAACGCTGATTCGCGGTGAGGATGTGAAGCTGATGCATAGTCTTACTCAGAGAGCTCTCGAAAGTTTTCGACGTCAAAGAGGACACAGCAAAATTGAGTTAACGGTGGATGTCGATCCTCATGACCTTCTATGAAAGTTGGAGCCGCACTTTCGCATTTACTTCTTGAAGCAGCGTTTCGCACCAGGCGTTTGTTGCCTTATCAATAGAAGAAAATCCGGTTGAGGGTCTTGGCAGTGGATGTGAAGAAATGGCTTTTCGAAAGACTTATGGCCGAGGCACGTGGCTTTGGTCTGGAAGTAATCGAAGAACTCTCATCTTTCGACCGTCCGTGGGGCGGGTTTCTTCGCTTTAGCGAACGCTGTTTGCCGCAATTTTATGCGGCGTATTGGAAGGATGTGAATGTCCCATCCTACGAGGGAGGAGCGAGACTCGATCCCAAAATTCTTCTCATCGCTCCGGGTGCGCGCTTGTCCTTACAGTACCACCATCGGAGAAGTGAACACTGGCGTGTCCTCGACGGACCAGTGAAGATTGAAATTGGTCCCGATGGGTCACGCCTCGAAGCCTTGGTTTTTCAGGCTGGAGAAGTCGTTCGCATCCCCTGCACAGCATGGCATCGCTTGCAAGGAACGCAATGTTGGGGCAGAGTTGCAGAGATTTGGCACAGTGTAGATCCTGACAATCCGTCGGACGAGGATGATATTGTTCGCGTCCAAGACGACTTCGGTAGAGTGGGCTAGCCACTCTGAGGTAACAGCGCTAGCCCCCGCTCCGCGCTATGTGGTTCAGGTGATGCTGAAGGGAGGCGGACTCCTCTGATAAGTCGCAGTCCGGCCGCTTTTAGAGCTTCTACGTATTCACTGTGAGCGTGGTAATGATGGACAAATTGTTCTCGCTCGTCTAGAGCGCGGGCAAGATCGCCAACATCGTGCGCATTGCCCCCAACCAACTGGACCAACCGTTTTCTAAGCTCCGTGGTATCACTTCCATTTTGTTCTAGACGTTTTATCAGGGAAGGGAGGTATCCACCGGGACCCAGTTTCACCTCCGTTGATGTGAAAACTCCCGCGACACGTGCTGCATTTACCTGAGTGTTGAGAGAAACACGACAATTCGGGAAAACCCACGTCGCCGGCGAGGGCAAACTTAGTAAGTAAAGTGCTGCAAAAAGCGGAAAAAGTTCCTCAATATTCGGCATGTCTGCGCGCCGTTTGTCGCTCGAGGGTGTCGGTATAGGATTCCATATGGGCATGCCAAC
>JANZZJ010000093.1 GCA_026419455.1 Candidatus Sumerlaeaceae bacterium
GCATAGTGTAGCAGGGCGATGCGAGCCGATCGGTTGGGATCGTACTCAATGGCCGCAACTTTAGCCGGGATGTTATCCTTGTCGCGCTTGAAATCGATGATACGGTAGAGCCGTTTATGTCCACCGCCAATCCAGCGCGACGTGATGCGGCCTTGATTGTTACGCCCACCGGTTTTTTTAAGAGGTTCGACCAGCGACCACTCGGGCTCGGTCTTCGTAATCTCTTCAAACGTGGACACCGTCATTTGGCGGCGTCCGGGCGTTATGGGTTTGAACGACTTCAGTCCCATCAGATGACCTCGATCTTATAGCCAGGTTTCAGGGTTACATAGGCTTTTTTCCAATCGGAGGTGCGTCCTTCAAAGCGACCCTGACGCTTTGATTTTCCCTTCATACGCACCGTGTTCACGTCCTTCACTTTCACGTTGTAGGCTCGCTCAATGGCCTTCTTGATTTCGACCTTATTGGCATCGAGCCGCACCTTGAAAACGTACTGGGGGCCATCCTTGCGCTCGGCAAGGAGCGTCGCTTTCTCCGTAATGACAGGCCGTTCGAGAATTTCATACGGGCTTTTCATGCGATGGCCTCCTCCAGTCGTTTGATAGCGTCGGAAGTTGTGACGAGAACGTCGCAAGTGAGCAAGCAGTAGATATTCACGTTGTTCACGGGAATAACTAACACATTTGGGAGGTTACGGGCAGAACGTAGAATCTTGTCGTCGGGTTCAGCCGTCAGTACCAAAACACGTTTCTCGTTGGCAACTCCAATGCTTTCGAGGATAGCGCGGAATTTCTTTGTTTTGATCTCGTCGACTGTCAACGCGTCGAGGACTTTGATGCGATTTTGGCGCACGAGATCACTAAGGGCAGAGGCGAGCGCTGCACGCTTCACCTTTTTGTTAATCTTTTGATTGTAATCCCGAGGCAGCGGACCAAAGATGATCGCGCCTCCGCGCCATTGCGGCGCACGGATCGAACCCTGACGTGCACGCCCCGTACCTTTTTGTCGCCACGGCTTGCGGCCGCCGCCACTCACCATTCCACGAGTCTTTGTTGAGTGAGTCCCCTGACGCTGATTCGCCTCGAAAGCCAAAAGCGCCTGGCGGACGCAATTGCGGTTGGGGTCAATGGCAAACACATCGTCGCGCAGTTCAATTGCGCCGGTAGGAGTTCCCTGTATGTTAATGACTGTCATGCTTGTCATTGTAATTGATTACCTCCCGGCCGCTTTCTTCGAGGCTTTTAGCGGGTTAATCGCCTTAGCGGCAATCTCAGCGAGGCGCGCCTCTTTGGTTGCAAGAAGCCGAATCTGGCGTTCAGCCTTCTTGGCACGTACGGTTTTTCGAATGATGACAAAGCCGTTATTGTGGCCAGGCACGCTTCCTCTTACGAGGATGAGATTCTTTTCCTCGTCGGTGCGCATGATAACCAGGTTAAGTGCCGTGCAACGGGCAGCTCCCATGTGACCAGCGGCATGCTTACCTTTCCACGTGCGGGAAGGATAGCTTGACGCCCCCTGTGAGCCAGGCCGTCTGTGGTACATGGAGCCATGGGTCTCTGGGCCTCGACGCGTATGCCATCTCTTAATGGGCGAGGCAAAGCCGCGGCCTTTGGAAATACCGACCACGTCCACATGTTCGCCTTCTTGAAAGATGTCCGAGATTTTCAGGACGCCACCGACTTCCGGCAGCTTCTCCAGCAATCCCGTGTCTTCGAGCCGAAATTCTTTAATAAATCGCATCGGCGGGACGCCGATTTTCTTAAACTGCCCCAGCAAAGGTCTTGGTGTATTCTTTTCTTTTCGTTGCCCGAATCCTAGCTGGACGGCATTGTAGCCGTCTTCTTCGACCGTTTTCTTGTCGAGAACGACGCACGGTCCCGCTTCAATAAAAGTCACAGGAACTAATCGGCCGTGCTGGTCGAAGATCTGTGACATTCCTAGTTTTCTTCCAAGTAGTCCAATCGGCATAATTCGCTATCTCCGCGATTACAGCTCGCCGTGCCTGTGATGCACGGTGTCGGCTGTGTAGCACTCATTTCCCCAAGGCGAGGTGGAATTACCCCCCACCCTCAGGGAAGCTTAATTTCGACGTGGAGTCCAGAGGGGAGCTCTAGCTCTCGCAGCGCATCCAGCGTTTGCTGGCTTGGATTAATGATATCCAGCACTCGCTTGTGGATGCGCATTTCAAACTGCTCACGACTTTTCTTATCGACGTGCGGTGAACGGTTGACAGTGTACTTACGGATGCGCGTAGGAAGGGGGATCGGCCCCGCAACCCTAGCGCCCGTTCGCTTCACGGTGTCCACGATCTCCTGCACGCTTGAGTCGAGCAGTCGGTAATCGAATGCTTTAAGATTGATTCTTATTCGTTGTCCAGCCATCTGCGGGTTCTTTCCATCCTGAGGGCTGGGCGAGCTCTTTTGCGGCTCGACCAGCCCTCATTCAGTCATTTTCACTGTCATTTACTCGATAATATCCGTAACCACACCGGCTCCGACCGTACGGCCGCCTTCGCGGATGGC
>JANZZJ010000130.1 GCA_026419455.1 Candidatus Sumerlaeaceae bacterium
GTCGGTAGTTCGACTCTACCTAGGCCCACCATGTTTCGTTTCCGAAGCGGTCCTCCCCGAAGCTTGTTTCGAGCTTCTCTTGACACGCTTGTCGTCCATACTTTTGAGTTACTGACGTCATCCTTACACGGACGGTGTTCAAATGAAGGGAATCCTCAGTACATTTGCGATAGTCATGGCTGTTTGTACACTTGCCAACACTGGAACAAGTTCTGCAGAGAAAGACCCCAGGGTGGCTCTCACGGAGATTCGCAAGGCGTATGAAAAAGTTGTCGGGTTGCAGGCAGAGATCGAAACCAAACACGAAACCGCCGATGAAGAGGTGGTGCTAACACGCTCGCTCCTGCTCTCGAAGCAATATGGCTGGAAGATCACGGAGGGGATAGGCAAGCTCCGCCGCGAAATCATTAATGATTTTTCGATCAATTACGTCTACTATCCCGAACAGCGGCGAGTGCTCAAGCTCGTGGCGCGGACACCAGAGGTCGCAGCGGAATTTAAAAAACCGGTTGCGGAACTTAATCCCTTATTTGCACTGGATGAACGCTCGTTGCGTTTGAAAGGTGTGGAGGAGTTGGCGGGCGAGAAGGTTTATCATTTCGAAGGGACAACTACTACGCAGTTCCTTCAGGGTGGGAAGCCAGTAACAATTAGGATCGAAGCGTGGGTTGGGGCGGAAGATGGCCTTCCGCGAAAAACCATCGAGCGATGGGAGGACCGAACCGGTACGACGATTTATAAGAATCTCCGGCTGAGAGATGATATCACCAGTGCGGACTTTCAGTTTCAGCCGCCACAGGGTGTAACGGTTGTGGAACTCGGCGGTGCAGAAGACCGGAAGGAATGATGATCGTTCGCTAATTGTGCCCGCAAGCAGCAGATGACCGTCGTAAGAAAAGGAAGATAACCGCGGCCGAGGTTACGGACGGTTCGACGGTGAGGCGAGTGGCGCAGGTTTGATCTTCAGTTCCGTGTAGCTGAGCACGTTCAGGTTTTCTGGGTAATTGGCCAGTACTGTCTGGGATAAGTACGTCACGTTTGTTGTCGGTAGTGTCCCCGGTTTGTTTCGCACTAGTGCAACATAGGTGCTTCCGGCGCGCTTAGCTTTTAGGTGGATACGAGCGAGTGTACCGGTGGAACGCAGGGGTGCGATTTCGGCTCCTTCTTCATAGGCGATTATGCCCTGCTCATTGTCAGCCGAATTCGTCTTGTGAAAGTCGAACGGAAATTCCTCATGAGCGAAGCCATCTTCGAGATTGACCCCTCTGCGAATCCAGTTTCCTCGATCAACGTCAACCACTTCAAAGTAGTCCGGGTCAAACTGCACGTAGAGTTGGACTCGGTCGAAAGGTTGACCATTAGGGTTATTTAGGGCAATCTCCAGCACAATGTCGTCGCCCACTGCAGCAGTAACGGCGTCAGGTTTCATGGTCAATTGGGCTTGAGGTTGGAAATTCTCAGTGCTGCCACTTCCAATGAACAGGCCATGTTCACCAATCGGCATGACGGCGTTTCTGCTTGTTCGTGGTCGGATCATGACGTTGGCATGAATCACTCCGTCGTAACGGCCGGTTGAGGTCCCGAGTATGCTTTGGCCTTGGAGTCGGATGTCGGTTTCACAGCCATCGTCAAATTCGAAGCGAACTTCTGAAATATCACTTGGAGAAACAGCCTCCCAATAACACACTGCTACCGCGCGGTCGGAGAACTTTACAGGTTCACTCAGCTTGATGTGGAAAGCGGCTTTTCCGTTACCGGAATCGTACGCATATTCCACTTCTTGCTGAAGGTAAGATGTTACAGGGCCGAAATCCAGGGCGAGGAGATTCAAGTTCTGTGGGGGGAAAGAGAGGCAGACGAAAAACTCGTCAGCTGCAGCGTCCTTGGTGTTGGCAACAAGCTCCGTGATAAATGTGTCACCGGCTTTGACGATGCTGTCGAACGGGCGGAAGAACATAATGCTGCGGGCCTCTGCCCGTGCAGCTGACGGCGATGAGGCTTGAGGGGGCGGCGTGGGTGATGGTCGCCCCGCAGCTTGTTGAGGTGGTGTGTAAACCTGGACAGGTCCTCGGGGAGGGAGGGGAGAGGTTCCTGTGGATGGGGGTGTGGGAGCCGCTGGCTGGGTCGCGGCGGTCTGCTGCTGAACACGAGCTTGCGCAGCCTTGCGGGCTTCTTCTTCCTGCCGCCTTTTGTTTTCCTGGATGATTTGCTCGATGCGTCGCTGGTGAGCTTTGATTCGCTCTTCCCGACTCATGGCTCGAATTTGGTCAAGGCTTGGTGTTGCTTCTTGAGCAAAGCCCAGGTGCGTAATAGCTGCGATTAAAATTAAAGCCGTTATTCTCTTCATCGTTGTTCCACGCTCGTTTCCTACATGAAAACATTCTGACGCAAGAATAATGCCACACAACTCTGCGGGAGTGTTGAAGGCAGTCGAGTGAGGAAAGTCGTTGAATGCGCTGGTAGCCTGGCTGAAAAGGACCCAACAATGATCTTATCGCCGGGAATTGAGGGTTGCCGTGCTCCCAGAAGAATACGAACGAATGTTCCTTCATGAAAATGAGCTCTGGTGGTACCGCGGGCTGCGCGAAGTTCTTGTACGAACCGTCAGGCAGCTTTCCCAAAACATGAGTGCTAATGCGCCAGTCATTGTGGATGCTGGTTGTGGCACTGGGGGAAATTTGGTTTCAATGTGCCAATTTGGGTGTGCGCTCGGAATTGACCTTGCTTGGGAGGCGCTTGAACGGGCCAAGCGTCGTGAGTTACATATGCTTGCGAGGGGCCGAGTGCAGTCCTTACCGCTGCGCAGCGAAAGTGCAGATATTATTCTCTCTCTCGACGTTCTTTACCATAGATGGATTGAAAACGACCTGGCAGTGCTACGCGAGTACTGTCGCGCACTGAAACCTTTAGGGTGGCTCATAGTACATGTTGCCGCCCACGAGTGGTTGCGTGGGGCTCACGATGATGTGGTGATGACACGCCATCGCTACTCGCGCCGCGAGCTGGTGGAGAAAATTGAGGCCGCGGGTCTTCGAGTGTGGCGTGCTACGTACCGAAATTCACTCTTGGTCCCCCTCATGTTCTTGCACCGATTTCGTTCGCTGAAAGGCGGGCGACCCCGATCGGACGTAGAGCTGCCACCTCGTTGGGTGAATGGAACATTGCTAGCTGTTCTGCGACTCGAGAACTTGCTCCTGCGTTTTGTTGATTTTCCTGTCGGAGGTTCTCTGCTAGTGATTGCCCGAAAGCCCATAGCCTAAGCAGCGCTTCATGGAACGCTCCCGACGGTGAGGGTGTAAAATATGATAGCGGCAGCTGCTCGCACCGAGAGGTGATTGTACTCACCGATCCCCCTGATAGGCTCGAGAATGTAATCGGATTCGAGTATGAGTTCGGGATGAAGGCCCCAACCGGTGCCAAGCAAGATGCACACAGGTTGTTTCGCTTCCTCAGCAAGAATTTCTCGCAGCCTCGAAAAAGAGACCGTGTTTGGATATTGACGAGCGCTCGTTGCAATCCAGAGCGGGGGAGAGCCGTGTGCGGCTTCCAGCATGTCGCTGACTGTACCTAAGTCCTGGACGACATGAACTACCGAGAGTGCGTCTTTGCGGTTGGGATTATACATTGCGCCCCATCCGTGCTGCCAATGGGACAAAATGCGCTCGGCAAGCCATCGTTGAGCCTTTACTGGCGTTACCACAAAGTAACCGCCTATCCCAAAGGTCCGTGCAGAACGCGCAATATCGTGAATGTCGAGGTTAGTAATGGCAGTGGTTATGGCTCGGTTATGCTTATCGCGAATAGGATAGTGAACCAAACACGCATATAGGGGTCGAGTCATGGTTTTCGTGCTTGCGGATTTGCAATTCAATGGCAAGAATTTACACACAGAACATTCATCTTGGCTAGCTGCGCGAGATGATAAGGAATCCCGGTGGGAGGGGATATGGCATAATGCGGAAGATTCTAAGCCCGTACAGTAGGCTTACAATTCTCTTGGGCGATGTCGTGAAGCGTCTTCCCCCTCGGCTGGTCTGGCCGATGAGCAGAGCAGTTGGACGGGTTCTCTATTGGACGCTTTCACGCCGGCGCCGTGATGTCAAACGTGCTTATGAAGTCTTGTGCCAGAAAGCGGGTTTGAATGCCAACCCCAATGAACTTGCTCGGGGTTTTTTTGAAAGGCAACTCATGCTCATGGTCGCAGCCTATAGTTTTCGGGGGGCTCCACCGGAGCGATTTCGGGAGTTGTGTGAAATTCAAGGGCTAGATGCAGTGAAGGAGGAATGGGTGAAAGGCAACGGCGTGCTGGTTTTGTCGTTTCATTTCGGCACACACCTCCTAAGTCTTGTGAAGTTGGAACAGGAGGGAGTACGGGTTACAACGGTACGGCCCGAGTTTATGAAAGATATCAAGGATCGCAAACAAAAGGCTATCCTATTCATTGATCGCGAGACGATCTATGTGGGGGAGGGCGAAGGGCTCGCCAGTCCCGTGCGATCTATTGTTCGTAAACTTCGAGAGGGCTATGTGGTGGGATTTGCTCCCGATGGTGACCAAGGGGGGACGGTCATGACCATTCCGCTCTTCAGCGGAGAATACCCCGTCCGTCGCGGCTTGGTCGAGATTGTGAAAATGGCGCGCTGTCCCGTCGTCTATGCACAAGGAATGGTTGCCAATGGAAAATACTATATATGGTATTCACCAATTATGCGTCCCCCAATAGATGGTGAAATGGATGACTTTATCACGGAAGTGATTGAGTATATCAGTCGGCAGTTTGAAAGGCTCATACGAGAGTTCCCAGAGTCAGTATGGTGGACAAAACCGATGGAAGTAGCGCTGGGACTTCGGAAGAATGACAGGCTCGAGCCCGTTAATAGGGGCATTAACGCTTGACTGGAAGAAATTGCTGTTGAGAAAATCACAAAGATAAGAGTTATATGGCGGACTCTTTGTCACCGTGGCGGTTGGATGATACTTTCGGCAAGATTCTGCTGGTTCGAAGGGGTAGAGGGGAAGGAACCATAGCGTCGGGTTCGGGAGATTGTTAAGATCATGTTCAAGCCGGAAAATCCTATCATCGTGCAAAGCGACATGACGGTTCTTCTTGAGACAACGGGGCCGTTGTTTGAGGAAGGACGTGATTTTTTGGGGCAATTTGCTGAGCTGGAAAAGAGTCCCGAATATCTTCATACGTACCGCATCACTCCATTGTCTTTGTGGAATGCAGCAGCAGCCGGTTTACGATCCGAGGAGATCATAGCACGCCTCTTGCAGCTCGCGAAGTATGCCGTACCTCCGAATGTCCTAACAGAAATCCGCGAGCAAATGGCGCGTTTCGGGAAGCTCCGGCTGGTGAAGGACGACGAGTCGGGGCTGTTGCATCTGATCTGCGATGATCGGATGGCTTTTGAAGAAATCAGTGCATCGCCGCAAGTCAAAGAGTTCGTCGTGGAGCGGCGTGGTGACACCACCCTAGTTATCGATCCTGCCTATCGCGGCCGAGCTAAGCAGGTCCTGATCAAACTTGGATATCCTGTGGAGGATCTGGCGGGCTTTACGGAGGGAGATCCGCTCGAGTTTGCAATACGTCCGCTGACACGCCTCGGGCTGCATTTTGCTCTTCGGGAGTATCAACGTGACGCGGTGGAAACTTTCTGGAACAACGGTTCGCGAGCAGGTGGGGCAGGTGTTTTAGTTCTGCCGTGCGGAGCAGGAAAGACTATTATTGGCATCGGCTGCATGGAGAAGATCCAGCAGCATACACTAATTCTGACGACGAATATTACCGCTTTACGCCAATGGATACGCGAATTGTTAGACAAGACAACTCTCACGGAGGACCAAATTGCGGAGTACAGTGGAGATAAAAAGGACGTCCGCCCCGTGACCGTGACTACTTATCAAATGATGACTTATAAGCCAAGCAAGGCGGACCATTTCCCCCACATGGAACTTATTAAGCGCTATAACTGGGGACTTATCATCTACGATGAAGTTCACCTCCTCCCGGCACCCGTGTTTCGGGCTACTGCTGAAATCCAGGCTCGTCGGCGCCTAGGCCTGACGGCGACACTTGTGCGTGAGGACGGGCGCGAAGACGATGTGTTTTCGCTAATAGGACCCAAGCGATTCGACAAGCCTTGGAAGGAACTCGAGCAGCAAGGATGGATCGCGAAAGCGCGATGCATGGAGATCCGTGTCCCCATGCACCCTGACCGGCGAATTCAGTATGCCACCGCCGAGCTCCGAGCAAAATACAGGCTCGCTATGGAGAATCCAGACAAGATACCGGTGCTTATGAGATTGTTAGAGAAGCACCGTGATGACAACGTGCTGATTATTGGGCAGTATCTCGATCAACTAGAGGAAATCAGTCGGCTGACCAATGCCCCCATCATTACCGGGGATACACCGAATGCCCAGCGCGAAGAGCTCTATGCAGCATTTAAATCGGGGAAGCTGAAAGTTCTTGTTGTCTCTAAAGTTGCCAACTTCGCTGTGGATTTACCGGATGCAAATGTGGCCATCCAAGTTAGCGGGACATTTCGCTCGCGGCAGGAGGAAGCTCAACGTGTGGGGCGAGTGCTCCGGCCTAAGCCCGGGCAAAACTACGCCTACTTTTACTCGATCGTGACCAAAGACTCGAAGGACCAAGAGTGCGCCAAGAAGCGGTCCCTTTTTCTTACAGAGCAAGGGTACCGATATCGAATTAAAATCGTCGAGCCATCAACACTGGCTGATGAGAAATTTGATTTCGACGAAGCCGAAGATTTACCAGTGACCGAGCTTACTGCAGAAGCCGAAGAAGCCGAAGAAGCGTTGTTAGAAACGCAGGATGTTTAAGATATGAAGCTGCGAACAATTCTTCAGAAATTTAGCAAAGAGGATCTGCTACGAGTTGCGGAGTTCTGGAGTCTAGCTGTCCCAGAATCCTTAGATGTGGAAGGAGAAGGGGACACATCACGGCTGGTGGAGTATCTATATCCTCGCATGCAGACCGCCAAGTACTACTTCCGCACCGTAGAACGACTGCAGCCACTTCAGAAGACAACACTGAAGTTTTTAGCCGTTCACGGCGGAGAAGTACCGCTAGGGGAGGTCATAGCGCGGTGTTATTCTGGAGAGGAAGATAAAGCACGGGAAGAATTGCAGGACCTCGCTGCGAAAGCGTTCGTTTTCTTGGACGACTCCGAGCCGGAGCTGCCCTATGTTGTGTTACCAGAAAGTGTGCGGAGCAACTTTGAACTGGGAATGCAGCTAACCGGCTACCTTGGGGCGCTTTTGCAACAAATGGCGTTCAATGATTTAGCGGCTTTGGCTGAAAGAGTCACGGGCGATAAGAAATATTGGCACATGCCTCGCGAACGTCTCATCCGCCGGCTGCGTGAGCACCTGCTCGATCCGTCGACGCTTCAGCGCCATGTTGAATCCTTGCCGCCCGAGGAGAAAATCCTCTTTAACGCGTTGGTAGATCGCGACGGCTATGCTTTTTACGGCGATCTTTTGGAGGTTGGGGGCAGACGCCGCTTTGATCTAGCTCGGACCGAGCAACTCAATTCCCTTATTCAAAACCGCGGCCTTGTTTTTCAGGTCTCAGAAGGAAGCAATAAGTACGGCAATCTTTTAATGATTCCGCGCGACATTCTATACATTGTGACACATGATTTTGCCACGGACGATCGTTCGCTGGTGGAACTTGAACAATTGGGACCAACCGATAAAGATTTTCGACCCGCTGTCGTTGTTGATAATTCTTTTATACTTTTTCGAGATTTGGTAACTCTGGCAAGCTTCATTCATGGGCAGAATTTTAAAGTTCTCACCAGCGGAGGGATGAGTAAAGCGGATTTGCGTCGCGTCTTACCGCTGCTTGGACCGAGCCGAAGCCTTAAATATGCCACGTTTCTCGCAGCTTTCTTGATTTGGGCTAAATACCTGCGCCCTGTAGGTGGAATGTGGAGGTTGTCGGATACTTTTTCGTCCGCGTTGGCCTCGCCTTCCCAGCTATTCGCTGAAATCTATCACTGGTGGTTAGAAGTAAACGAATGGAATGAGGCTCACCCTGAGGGGCTCCTGTGGGATGAGGAGCAGCCGACGCGGGGGTTTGTGGCGCTCATCGAGATGCGCAAACTCGTTCTTGAAGCCATTTTAAGCTGGGGGGCGGGCACGGGATGGATCCCTTACCAAGCGTTCGAAGAGCTGGTGCTCCCCAAACTTGTGGCAGTGGCTGCACCCACTGGAAAAGCCGACCCCAGCGTGCGCATGTCGTTACGCCGTGTCCTCTATTGCGTAGTTACGGAAGCTCTGGCGTGGTTGGGCATTGTAGTGGTGGGAGCCTCGCAGAAAGATGCGTTTTCGGAGGAGCACCGAGCTGATTTGGAGGCGCTTTTCCGAAAGAAGAATCTTAGAAAGAACGAGAGTGCCGCACTGAGCTTTTCATTCCGCCCGACAGACACCGCCAAACTCCTCTGCGAGACAGGGGACATGCGACCCGGTCAAATGTCGCGAGACATGCTATCTCAGCAGTTTCCCCTGGCTTTTGAAGCTGACTGGGTAATTGTTCAGCCTAATTGTGAAATCGTTGCACCGCCGGACCTCAGCCTCCCCAACCTGCTCAGCCTATGTGGATTTTGTGATGTCAAAAGTGTGGATGTCATGACCTTGCTCGTGGTAACGCGCGAGAGTTTGCAGCGCGCCCTTGATGTTGGGGTGCGCGGTGAAGATGTCCGAAATCTGCTGGGGCGCCTGAGCCGCTCGGGTGTGCCTCCGACTGTCGATCAGCTCATTACTGATATCCTCGAAAAACATGGTGAAGCTGTGCTTGGGTCGGCCGGTGGCTACATTCTCTCTGATGATCCGTCCGTGATTGAACAGATTCGACTCCAACCAAAACTCCAGGAGTTCCTCAAAGAAGTCATTGGAGATAAGGGATTAGTGCTTGCGCCCGGCGTGAATATCGAACGAGTGGCGAAAGAATTGCGAACTTTGGGACTAATGCCTCGAGTCGAAAGTGGGGCAGTTGAAACTACGCGTGACAATCGCTTCCACATCAACCTATCCGCCGAGGAGTATTATGAGCTGCTCGCATTGCTCAATCTCATAGAGGTGCTCGAAGACGAGCTAGGGACGGAGATTATCGAAGACCGGGGAATTTCACTTATCCACAGCATTGAGCCTGACAGTGCAGGCTATGCGATGATTCACGAGGAGGCCCAGCGTGTGTCAGCCCTTTACGCTCGCCGCCTCAAACAAGCGCTGCACAGCATGCAGGAAGAAATCGAAGAGAAGTACAAAAGTCAGGTCTCTCGAATAGTTGCTAAGGCGCAAACCCATCGGGGACCCACGCGGTTCCACTATCGGGGACAGAATCCTGCTGTGGAACGCAAGGACATCGTGGCACTCCTCGAATTTGCTGCCCAGCATGAGCTGGAAACCGAAATTCAGTACGTCAAACGCAACGAGACGGAGGCCACGCTACGGATTTACCCCAAGAGTTTTGAAGGAACCCGTGTCTACGCGTATTGCGTCGAGTCAGATCGCGATGCCATGTATTCGCTCGACCGCATTTTAAAGGCCACGCTCGTCTGAGCGAGCGGCTTGAGGGGCGGAGGAATCATCAACCGGACTCTGTGATGGATTATCTATGCGCCCTGCACAGGATCACATTGAGGGTAATTTCCTTAGTGTCGAGCTTTTCGACCTCGACGCCACTCCGCCGACACTCTACATCGCTGCGGTCTCAGGCGGTCCCGATTCCTTGGCGATGCTGCTTGCTTCCGCTGAACTAGCTCAGCAGGGCAGAATTGCATTGGAGTGCTGCTATGTGGATCATGGTATCCGTCCTGCGGCTGGAGAGAGAGAGGCACTTTTTGTCGAATCGACCTGCTCCAGGTTGGGCGTGGTTTTCCACCACAGGAAATTGCCACCGGTGGAAACCGCTCCTAATGTGGGAAGTTTTGAAGCAAAATTGAGACATTTGCGCTACGAATGCCTCAACGCTCTTTGTATTGAACGGGGAGCGAAGGGAATTCTGTTGGGTCACACAAAGGATGATCTCGTGGAAACTTACCTGATGAACCTGGTGAGGGGGGCGGGTTTAAGGAGTGCAGCTTTTTACCCCAAACGAAAGCTCCACGGAATCTGGATTCTGCGCCCTTTATGGTGCCGTAGCCGGCAAGAGATCATGGAGTTTTTGCACGAGCGCGGCGTCATGCCTTTGGAAGACGAAACAAATCGGGATTTGCGGTTTACAAGGAACAAGATCCGGCATGAGTTGGTCCCTTTTCTGGAAAGGGAGCTTAATCCAAATGTCCGTGACACCTTATTCCACTCCGCAGCTGTGCTCCAGGATGCATATCGTTACCTACAGCGACACGCACGCGCGCTCTGCCGGGCGGCTAGATCCCGAGCAACAACCTTAGACTCGGCATTGAACGTTGATATACTTCGCTCTGCTTCTCAAACTGTGCGGCGTGAAGCTCTGGCGTTTTGGTTGGAAAAATTATTGGGCAAACGTGTTCTTCAGTCGCGCTCGAATTACGAGGCAGTAGAAAAACTTCTGTACGCGCAATCATCGCGTGTGGTTGTCCTTGGGAGGAATGTTGTGATTGCGCGGGTAGGAGACGACATCGTGGCGTGCAGCGTCTCCCTACCACCTTCGTCGAGTGGCAGGCATTGGCGCCAAACATTAAATGTGCGACTAGCCTGCGATTATCTTCGGTGTCACAAAGAATTGTTACTCGCTTCGTTAGGCGGCCAGCGTATTTGTTTGGTCGAACAACGTCAGGAATCGGATAGCTGCGATTTGTATCGAGCAGAGGTAAAAACCCTGGATGGAAAAACGAGGAGCGTTGAGGTGATGGTGCCATCGATAGGGCAGCGTGTATTGTATGGGCCGCTATGGCTACGCAACCGTAAAAGTGGAGATAGGATTACCCCCAATAAAAGTCTTAAAGAATTCTTCGTGGATAAGAAGGTGCCTTTTTTCCTTAAAGACTTCATTGTTCTTGTGGTTGATGCCAAGGACAGACCTGTGGCAATTGTTGGGTGGGCTGAGCTCAACAGTGAATTACAGAAGTACGTCGATGTGGCTCGGTCGTGGCGGATTTGTTATTGAGCAGGATCAGGGACATCGGACAGGTTTTGTCATCCACTGTGATGCAGCAATATGATGACAAATAAAGATAACATAAAAATAGTTGCCACTAACCGGCGTGCGCGTCACGACTATCACATTCTCGACACTTTGGAAGCTGGGCTGGTCCTCACGGGTACCGAAGTCAAAAGTGTACGAGCGGGTAAGGCTAGTTTGGCCGATGCCTATGTCGGATTTGAGCGCGGTGAGGCATTCGTCTATAACATGTTTATCAACCCTTATGAAAAAGGGAACCGATTTAATCATGCCGAAAAACGCCCCCGCAAACTGCTTCTGCACCGTAGAGAAATAGATTGGCTTACTGGACTGGTATCGCAGAAGGGCTTTACGCTGATCCCTTTGAAGTTGTATTTTAAGGGATGCCATGCGAAACTTGAAATCGCTCTCGCTAAGGGCAAGAAAGCCTACGATAAGCGCGAAGATGCCAAAGACCGTGAGGTCAAACGGGAAATAGACAGAGCGTTAAAGGAAAAGCGCTCCATGCCGTAAACCTATCGCCGATTTCCGTTGCTGGATTCATGCAGTCGAGATATCATATGGTCAGAAAGGTGGAACGGAGCGAGCCAAATGGCATACAAAAGCCCCCGCGACAAGCTAGATATTATTTCGAAGCAGGAATTCGAAGAAGGGCTATTGGAACGTGCTATAGAATTGCTCCTTGCCGAAGCGGCTGAGGAAGCCGGGCTTGTGGATTACGAGGCCGTGAATTCGGCGGATCAGAAGGCGCGCGAAGGTCGTATTGTTTATGACAAATTCGATGTCCGCCCTCGCGGCCTTTGATGGAAATTTTTTAAGAGAGTAGGGGGATCAGTTCAGCTTTTTGTTGTGTTAAGGGAGGGGGGTGGTGTTTTCTTTTCTCCGCAATGATATTTGACTCAGTAGTGATTTGCAAAAGAGCACGAGTGGTCTTTTTTATCCTGGTGGGCATGCTCCTCTTGTTGCTGCCCAATTTTGTTATCCCACAGGTAGCCACCTTAAACCCCGCTATTCACAGCAAAACACTAATGCTTCGCTGGCTGTTGGCTGCAATGGGTATTGCTTATTTCCTCGCGATGCCTTTGCGCTGCAGAGCACCGCTGTCCTTTGTGGAAGCAGGCATCATTGGCTTTGTATTCGCGAATCTTTGTTCTTCTCTCTTAAGTACGACGCCGGTATTCAGTTTGAGTGATTCGTGGCAACTGTGGGCGTTGCCTCTAGTGAGTGTCGGAATTTATCGGCTGGGGCCTACGGCATCGATGGTGGATCGCCTCTTTAAGCTTTCTATTGGAGGCGGAATCATAGCGGCGCTTTATGGCTTCAGCGTTTACTGGGGGTACGACTTTCTGCGGGAGTATTATCCCTTCGCCTATTCGAAGGGCGATGCGCGAAATTACATTCATTCGTTTCTTGGTAATCCTGAGTATTTTGGTGGTTACATTGCAGCGCTGTCGGTCGTCTGTTTGGGTTATGGTCTCTTAGACGCACGTAAGATTTTTGCCCGAGTTGGCTGGTTTTTGTGCTGCTTTTATTTTCTCTGTGCTGTTGTTTTGAGTGGGACTCGGGGGGCACTACTGGGCATGGCCGTGGGTGGTATGCTGAATTTCTACTCTTTTTACCGGTGCCAGAGCATGCATGTGAAGCGGAGAATGCTTTTTGTGGGATTGGTGCTAGTGGCATTCACAGCTACTTTGGTGACCATCTTTTCTGTGCCAAATCCTCTCAATGTGCGGCGGATGCGGGTTGCACAGCGTTTCTTGCGAACATTTGATTTATCATCGGATTCCGTACGTGAGCGGATTCTCTTCTTTTCGGTCGCCTCGCGCATGGTCCGCGACAACCCGGTGTGGGGTGTAGGTCCTGGTTGTTTTAAACTTCATTTCTATCCCACGGTGCAAAAACTCGTGGAAGAAGATGAACGAGCTGGGTTTCGGCATTTCGCTGAAACACTTCAGGGGAGAGTAGCAGAGCATGCTCATAATGACTATCTGGAATTACTCAGCGAAACAGGCGTTGTAGGTTTTGGCGTTTTTGTGTTCATTGTTTCCTCTCTCATCATGATGTTTTGGCGTGAGCGCTCTCTGTTGCGGTGCGCGGATTCTTCCGCGGCGGATTGGAGACCAGAAGCAGGCTATGAGATCATCGCTTTTTGTTCATTATCATGTTTATTGTTTAATGCACTATTTAGTTTTCCTCTTCATCTTCCTGTGAGGGCATCTTTGTTTTGGGTCCTTGTTGGATTGTTTATGGCGTGTTCAGAGCGGCGTCAGGGATTTTAAATTCCTGAGGATTTGGAGCATGTTCGCGTGTCCAAAAAGCGTTGAAAATCATCTGCCAAGAAAAAGGAATGTGCTCTCAGTTTAGAAAAATCCAATGAGAAGAGAGGAGATGAGATGAAACATAAGCTACTCGCCGGCCGCTCCATTGATCCACCAGCGATCAAACCCGGTATCGAGCTCACTACGCTCGTTGACGAATGCTTTCTAGCCTACAATGCCGCGCGCCTGCGGGAAGCTGCGCACTTATTGGTCCGCAAGTGCCTTGACGACAATGTTACCGTTGGCCTTACTCTGAGCGGAGCGTTGACGCCAGCGGGGCTGGGGATTAGTGCTTTGATTCCTCTCATCGAAGCAGGCTTTGTCGACTGGATCGTATCCACAGGCGCGAACCTGTATCACGACTCCCATTTTGGCTTAGGGCTCGACTTGCATGTAGGCCGGCCGCACGTGGATGACACTGTTTTGCGCGAAAATGGTGTCGTGCGGATTTACGACATCCTCTTCGATTATAATGTCTTGTTGGAAACAGATGCGTTTTTTCGAAGGATTTTCGATGAACCCGAATTCCAGCGCACCATGGGAACAGCGGAGTTCCACTACCTGTGCGGGAAGTACTTGGCGGAAAGAGAGCGGCAGCTAGGCCAGAAGCGGCGCTGCCTTCTCTCTGTGTGTCATGAGTATGGGGTCCCAGTATACACATCCTCGCCTGGTGACAGTTCGATTGGCCTGAACATTGCCGAGAAGCAACTGAAGGGAAGTAAGCTGCGACTTGATCCGATCTGCGATGTGAACGAGACAGCTGCTATTGTCCTGAGTGCTAAAAAAAATGGGGGCAAGTCCGCTGTTTGGATTCTCGGGGGCGGCTCGCCTAAAAATTTTGCCTTACAGACGGAGCCACAGATTCAGGAAGTCCTCAAAATTGAGGAGAAAGGGCACGACTATTTTATTCAGATTACGGATGCCCGGCCCGACACGGGAGGCCTTAGTGGGGCAACGCCAAGTGAGGCTGTCAGTTGGGGCAAGATAGATCCGGAAATGTTACCAGACACGGTGGTGTGCTATTGCGACTCCACTATTGCTTTACCATTGTTGACTGCCTATGTCCTCGAGCGTCATGCACCCCGTCGTCATAAGCGCTTGTACGATCGACGCAGCGAAATGCTTGCTCTGTTAGAGGCCGAGTTCCAAATGGCCCAGCAGCGCGAACGAAAGGCACCGGCGGATGACCACTAAGAAGACGTATTTCCAGCGATTACCTGATTCCGGCTTTATGCTGCCCCTACGAAAAAGAAATGCGTTGGCCTAGGACAGCATGAACGATGAGTATATCCAGGAATCGTCGGCCATTGTTCTAGATTGCCGAGCCTACCGAGAGACCTCTCAAATTCTAGTTCTGCTCTCAGAGCACTATGGTCGTGTTGAGGCAGTTGGCCGAGGCAGCCGGAAATCGAAAGGTAGTATCCCAGATCGCTTTTGTCAAATTTACGCCGTTTGGCGCAAACCCAAGGAAGCCCATGCTCTTGTCACCCTCTCACGGTGGGAGATCGAACGCGAATTCCCACCTTTGCGGACATCTATCCTAGCTTATGCTTTGGCGAGCCTTTGGGCGGAGGCTCTGTTGGCGCTAGTGGCAGAAGGGCAGGAGGGGGGAACGAGCTTTGAGCATACGTTGCACTTTCTTGATGCTCTATGTTTGCCAAACACAGCCAATCGATTGCGGTGGGAAATTCTGCGGATGTTTTGGCAGCTCTTGCAGATTCAAGGGTTTGTGGGGCATTGGGAATCGTGCGTGCTCTGTGGGAGTCGGGAAAGGCTGTGTTTTTTTTCTTTCGAGGAAATGGGGCCTGTTTGCCCACCATGTGCGAGCAGGAGGAGCGAGAGCCTTTATCCGCTGAATGAGCTGCTGGCGAGGAAACTTGCCGAAAAGGTCTCAGCCGAGCGGCAGGCCTTAGCGATGCCCCCACGGCTAGGGGCAGAATTTTTTGCCTTATACGACTTCATTATCGCTCACCTCAGTGGGCGGCACCTCCCTTCTTTGCCTGTCTTGTTCGAATTGCTGGGGCTTCACGCCAGGTTGCGGAGCGACGCATCGATTTTTCATTGCTAAAGGCAGTGTTGCTCTCTACCGTAGAGGTGGGTGCTGGACCAACCCCTTTGGAGTGGAGGAGCATGATGAGTGTTGGCGGACGTTCTCAGGACCGCAATGTTGAAGGAATTTTGCATTATCTTCACGATTACCTCAGTGTGCGCGAGCAACAGGCAATCCGGGTTAATCCGCGGATCGCCAATGTCATGGGCGATGTGGTGTGGGCCCAAGTCGAAAATCTTCGTCAGATTCTGCAAGGTTTAAAGAGTTTCGGCCCCGAAAGAATTCGCGTTGCTGACATTTTGGTCGGTGACGATGACCTAAAGCGTAAGGCTCTATTCAGCCACAGCGACCAGAACTCCATAGTTCATGAAATCATCAATCGCCCCGATGAGCAGAGGGGACGAGTCGCTGAGCTTGCTATTCATGACATGAGGACGCTGTTCCGTGCCATGGATCCAAGCCTGGAGAACATCGTACAACTCATTCAGCATTGGCTCCTGTGGGACTTGCCAGATGCGGCTGATCTCTTCCACTTTGATCTTCAAGTTGCTCGGTGCGCCTACTTGCGGAGCAATCCCCTGACGGACGAGCTGCGCGAACGGTACCGAACAGCTCTCCACAAACGACCAGGAGAGCCGATTACGGACAAGGACATCATCAGTTTTGAGCTTCAGCGCCTGGAGCATATCCTTCAGGCGTTCGTTGTGCGGCGCGCAGAAGAAAAAGCCTACATGATGATCATCCGTCGTGACGAAATGGTAGGCAGTGCATCCAGCCAGGAAATATTACGCCTTGCAGAACATTTGCGAATACTCGAGGCACTTGAAAAAGAAAGTGGCCCGCTACCCTCGCAATTTAAGGAGCGATATGCAAAATTGCTTGGTCGGACTCCAGACGAAATTACGCGCGAGCAAGCAATAGATTACGAGAAGAAAATCATTGCAGAGGGCAAACGGCGCCTTCACGGCTACATTGAAGACGATCGCTATCGCGGCGAAGCGTACGACTACAAAAAGGTTCAGCTGCAACAGCTGCAAGAGCGATTTGCTGCGGAACAGAAAAAGTGCGAGCCATTCTTAGCATAGCAGATAGAGATGCATGACGATCAAAGCCTACGTGGAGAGGGTCGCTAGTGGTCTTGTATTTCCAGAAGGTCCCGTGTGGCATCCAGACGGGTTTTTGCTGTTTTCTGACGTCCACGGAGGCACCATCGAGAAACTCCGAGAACCACAGGGAACGACGACGTGGTGGGATGTCGGTAAGAAAACAAACGGGCTTATCATGAGCCCGGACGGTAAGAAGATTTTGGCCTGTTGCTACAGTGAGCGCGAGCTACTGGAGATAGACGCCGCGACAAAGCAATGGCGTATATTGGCCAACGAATGCGACGGCCAGGCTTTCTTAAATGTTAATGATGTCGCCGTTGCAAGTAATGGCGAAATCTATTTTTCCGATCCCTGTTGGGACCCTGCTTATGACTCACTCCAGGCGGTGTATGCCGTCCTACCTTCCGGCGAGGTGCGGTGTGCAGCGCGCATTCGTTATCAACCTAATGGACTTGTTGTGAGCCCAGATGAGAAATGGATTTTTGTGGCGCGCTCCGGAGCGCACGACATTCTTCGGTTCAAGCGGAGTGGTGGAGGCTCTCTCACCGGGGGAGAGGTTTGGGCTAAGTTGCCAGAGGGGGCCGAGCCAGATGGTATGACTGTTGATCGCGAAGGTAGATTGTATGTTGCTCTGGCCGGCACGGGCCAGCTTCAAATTTTAAGTCCCACCGCTGAAACACTCGGCGTCATAGATATCTGTGGCCGGATGGCCACGAACTGTGAGTTTTCCGGAGCTGAACCTAACGTCCTTTTTGTTACTGGTGGGGGACGTCGTGATGCCAAGATCGGTGGAGTGTGGAAAGTTGTGTTCGAATAAGACGACGGGAAGAAAGCCAATTAGCTTCCTTCCCATGTAACTCGAGGTTACCTTTTTGATAACTCTACCGCCTTTTGGGCTCCTTCAGTCATGGTTGCCGCCGGAATTAACTGTGTCCCCTTGAGAAGCTCGCGAGCGCGCTCCTCGTTGGTCCCACTTAGTCGCACGACAATAGGAATATTCCACTTCGGAAACTGTTCGAGGGCCTTTAAGATTCCTTCAGCCACAAGATCGCAGCGCACTATTCCGCCAAAAATGTTAATAAAAATTGTATTTACTCCGCGATCGCTGGTGATGAGCTTCAATGCTTGCGTCACCTGCTCGCTTTTTGCCCCTCCGCCAATGTCGAGGAAATTAGCCGGCTCTCCGCCGAAGTGTTTAACGATATCCATCGTAGCCATGGCAAGGCCAGCTCCGTTGACGATGCATCCGATTTTCCCGTCCAGCTTTACATAATTGAGTTTAAGCTTTCGTGCCTTGCGCTCTGCAGGCGGTTCCTCAGCGGGATCGCGGAGTCTTGCGATGTCGGGATGTCGCCATAGGGAGTTATCGTCGAAGTTCATCTTGGCATCGGCTGCAATGACGTGCCCTTCGTGAGTCAGTACCAATGGGTTGATTTCAGCCAAGGAGCAGTCCTTCTCCACAAAAGCCCGATACAACCCCAGGGCAATCGCGGAGAAATCCTGAAAGTTCTCTTTTCCCAGTTTAAGGAAGTAGAACATCTCGCGGACTTGAGCAGGCGTAAGTCCGAAAAGGGGCTCAACGGGCGTGAAAAGAATTTTCTCAGGTGTTTCCGCTGCAACTTGCTCGATCTCGACCCCACCGGCCGCACTCGTCATCATGATGACCTTTTTTCGAGCGCGGTCGACAATGGCTCCGAGGTAAATTTCCTGAGCAATATTAAGCCCTTGCTCAATAAGCAGCTTCTTTACTTTTTCTCCCTTAATGGTCATCCCCAGCAGTTGGGTGACTGTGGGATCAACCTGGTCAGCTGAAGATATGACCTTGATTCCGCCAGCCTTTCCGCGGCCTCCCACAAGCACCTGAGATTTCGCCACAAGGGGAAAGCCTAACTTCTGCGCCAACACAGAGGCAAGATGAGCGGCCTGGCCCGGAGTGCGAGCCACCACTCCCTCCGGGACCCGCACTCCGTATTTTTTCAAGATGTTCTTTGCTTGGTATTCGTGTATTTTCATGGATCGATCGCGTTAGTTTATGGTTACGCATCACTCTGCCACGAAGCTTGCAACCATGTCTCCAACTTCGGTCGTCGTGTCGCCCATCTTTCCAGCCGCGAGGCTTTTCAGCTTGGTCCCGGTGACCTTCATCACGGCCTGTTCGATGGCCAGCGCGGCTTGTTCTTCGCCTAACGTCTCGAGCATCATTTGCCCCGCGCAAATCGCTGCCAACGGGTTGATTACGTTTTTCCCCGTGTATTTTGGCGCACTACCTCCAATGGGTTCGAACATTGAAACGCCGCCGGGATCGGGATTGATGTTGCCGCCTGCGGCGATTCCCATGCCACCTTGAATCATCGCGCCCAAGTCAGTGATGATATCGCCAAACATGTTGCCGGTGACAATGACATCGAACCATTCCGGGTTCTTGACAAACCACATGGTCGTGGCGTCCACGTGAGCGTACTCACGCTTTATGTCGGGGAATTCTTTTTCTCCCATTTCATGAAACGCCCTTTCCCAAAGGCCGTAGATGTAAGTTAGGACGTTTGTTTTGCCGCAGAGGGTGAGTGTCTTCTTTTTGTTTCGTTTTCTGGTGTAGCTAAAAGCATAACGCAAGCAACGGTCTACGCCAAATCGCGTGTAGACTGCAGTTTGTGTTGCAACTTCTTGTGGGGTGCCGTAATGCGCAACCCCACCCATGCCGGCGTATAGGTCCTGTGTGTTTTCGCGAACAACTACGAAATCGATGTCCTCGGGCCCCTTGTCCTTGATCGGTGTCTCGACACCCGGATAAAGCTTCACAGGACGGAGGTTAATGTACTGATCCAACTCGAAGCGAAGCCTGAGTAGGATCCCCTTTTCAAGGATACCAGGCGGTACGTCGGGATGCCCTATCGCTCCTAAATAAATGGCATCAACCTTGCGCAGTTCATCAATTGCGGAGTCGGGCAAAGTCTCGCCGGTGCGTTTGTAACGCTCGCCCCCAAAGTCGTACTCAATGAAATTCAGTGTAAACCCAAATTTCGCCGAGGCCGCCTTGAGTACCTTCACGCCTTCAGCAACAACTTCCGGCCCGGTCCCGTCCCCGGGGATCACTGCAATGTTGTAGCTCTTTTTTGCCATAGTTCTGATCGCCGAATAGGCTCCTCCGTTCGTACTCGATTGTTATGACCGACGCTCGAATCGGTGACGATCACTGTCAAAGATAAAAATGAAAAACCGATCAGCGTGTGACAATGCCTGATTCGTCCCCGAAGAAGTCTTCGAGGCCTGGCACACCGGCTGAGGGAGCTCGTGGCGGGGTGCGCGCTTCACGCACGGCCAGTGTAACTTCACGAATCGCAGGGGAAAGAATTACGGCGTTGGCTTTTATCTCCATGGTGGCGTCGGCCGGTGAGACTGATACTACCCGGTCGACAGCACGTGGCAGAACCCATACCAATTTGTCAGGGAGAGAACTCCACTGAGGTTGGAGTGACAGATGGACATGCCCAGTTTCAGTTTTGATAGCTAGATCTAGAGTCCCAAAATACGTTGGAGCTCGCTGGACTTCCATGCGGGTGCCGTCATGGTACCATTCCTCCGGAACGCACGGGGTAATATGCAGTTCATGAGACCTTTCTACCACAATTAGCGAGCGTAAGAGCAAAACCCACTCGGCAGCTGCCCAGCCGTGGTGGGCATCACCCATGCACCCTCCACGTGTGCGTGGATGAATAGCTTCCGGCCAGCACAATGTTGGGCTACCGAGTTGCAACATATAGTTAATGAGGTCAAAAGCTCCTGGATCATCCAGCAATAAAAGGCACTGAGCCATTTGTAGCGTTAAGTAAGAATTCACTCCGCTGTGAATCATTTCTTGGTAAAATCCGTCACCATGGAAAAGATGGTCACGGATAAAGCGAACGGTTTTTTCTAGCCACGGTGTTGAGCGTATATCGTAAAGAGCGAGTGGGTAAGCAGCACATATATTGCCGATCATTCCTGCATCTGGAGGGCGTCCCGGAGCAGCTGGCAAAACACCAGCCGGATTGCGCTCAATTTCGCGTTCGATAGAGCGTTTGAGATCAGCCTCGTAATTACGAGCCCACGTTTTAAAAATCTCGGCTTCCTGCCGGTTCCCGAGCAATGTAGCAGCCTCGGCGGCGTCAAGAAGACCACGCAGAGACCAGAAGTTGTCCCAATAGTAGAAATCGTTGGGCCCCAAGTGTTCTGCACTGAACCCGGCAGGCAAGAGACCGCGTGGCTTCTTTTTGGTGATGGTCACGTCATGACGTTTATGCTCAATCCATTGAGCTCCGCGTCGGATTGCCGGGTAGACCTCCCCCAAGAAATGCATGTCGCGAGTAAAACGAGCATGCTCGACCAGGGACCATATAGCCTCTCCGTTGGAGTCCCACTCGCCTTTCTGAGCACAGAAATAACCGTTTTTCCATTGGCGTGCAGGGTAAGTGGCTAGTACCTGTCGACATAGCATGTTGTATCCAAGCTTCTCGAGTGCGTTCAGCATAAACGCCGCGTCGCGAAACCAATGACGATGATAAGTGAAAGGTCCTGCAGTAATGTTTGCGCCGTCGTGAAGTAACAAAAGCGTCGCGCGATTAGCCTCGAAGCAAGCACTCAGTCTTGCGTCCGGAACAGTGAGGGACATCCCCTCATCCAAAAGTTTTTCCCATGCCTCACGTGACTGGGACTTACTGCGATGAAGGTGAGATTCAGTAAAGAACTCAAATGACACAACTCTTGGCGCGACTGGTTCTAGCGGCATTACTGCAATAAATGTCTCGACCTGCCCCGGCGCCAGCTTCACGTTGTAAAAGCTTGCTCCGGTGCATAACCCAGCCGGGCAATGAGCGGTGTGAGAACTTTCGTGTTCGCCCAAAAGAAGCTTCACAACGTCTCCACGCTCATGGGTGGCTGCATACCATCGGTCGGGGCGTCGGAGCAAGATGACGCCTAGCTCACCGTTTACCAGCCAAAAACCTCTAGAATTGAATGCTAAGTCGCGGATAAGGCTTACACCTTCCGGATTAGCTGGTCGCACGGAGAAGACGACCCCACCTTCGAACTTGGATGCTCCATGAGGATTGCGTACCAGCACCTGCTGGACTACGTAATCACGGTTGTCAATGCGTATGGGAAAAGTTTCTAGGAGCAATTGTGCCGCAGCAAATCGTAAGGCGGTAAAGACCCATGGAAGATGATTTGACCGCCATTGGCGGACAGCCTCATCGGCTAGACGGGAAGGAAAATGCAACTGATGACCATCGAAGAGCCAAGTGTCTAATGACCACCCATTTTCCCAGGGCGTGACAAGTCCTCGGGGATCCACAATAGCCTCGCGATGTCCTCCCGCGTAACCAACCCCTGTCCAGTCCCGATGGGTGAGGTTAACGTACGTTAGGTTCATGGCCCGGGGGATAAATGATGGACTGTGCGGCTCCGATTGTCGCTCCATCCAAAAAGGCCAGACCCAGTCACTGTGGAGATTTAGAACGTGAAGATTCATGAAGCCTCTCAATTGCATGAGGACTCCAGCTGGAATCAGTTCGTTGGGGACTGTTACCTCGCTCGGTTTGTTTAAATGCCGCAATGCTTCGACGTACTCCAACCCGTGTTCCACACGGTAGTAGCGGCGCAGATACCTCAGGATGTACTTAAGGAAAAACATTTCACACCATCAACTTTAGAACAATTCTGAGCTGCTCGCAAGGAATTTGATCTTGTGCAAAGAGCAACCACTGTGAAAGAACGTTCTTAAGAAAAATATGCTCATTGCGTTTTTCACAAATAATTACAAACCTTTCATTGGCGGCGTTCCAATCGCTGTCGAAAACACTGCAAAAGCACTGCGCCGAAGGGGACACCGGGTGCTTATATTTGCTCCTGACTACGATGGGGCCGAGGACGAAGAAGATGTGTTTCGGGTTCTCTCTATCAAAAACTTTAACGATACCCCGTTTTCGTTGCCTCTTCCCATGACGGTCCGTCCCGCGTATGACCTGGATGCCCTAAGCGGTGTGGACATTGTCCATGTCCATCATCCTTTTCTTCTGGGGATGAGCGGCCTGCAATTAGCCCGCGCGTACGATGCTCCGGTAGTATTTACCTACCATACCCAGTACGAAAAGTACATTCATTACCTACCGTTTCCAGAGAAGATGACAGCAGAGCTAGCGGTGCGCCTGGCTACCCGGTTTTCGAATTCGTGCGATGCCGTGATTGCTCCCAGCAGCGATATAAAGAAGGTCCTCGTGGAAAGGGGGGTAGAAGTTCCAATTTTTGTCATTCCAACAGGCGTAGATCTGCGAAGATTTCGTGGAGGCGACTCAACCTACCTCCAGCGTTTAATCGGCGTCAGTGTTGAGACTCCACTCATTCTGACAGTGAGTCGCCTCGCGAAAGAAAAGAATATTGGGTTCCTCATAGAGGCTTTTAGCCGCCTTTGCGCGTATGAGCGCTCAGCACACATGGTGCTGGTTGGGGACGGTGACTATCGGTCGCAGCTTGAGAAGTTGGCGATCGAGAGGGGAATCGCTGAGCGCACACACTTCGTCGGAGCGCTTTCAGGCCGAAACCTTGTAAGTGCGTATAAGAGCGCCAAAGTGTTCGTGTTTGCCTCGCAAACGGAAACGCAAGGGATGGTTGTTCTTGAGGCTATGGCAAATGGCTTGCCTGTCGTAGCAGTAGACGCGCCTGGTGTTCGGGATTTCGTACAGCATGCAAGTAATGGGTATTTGGTTGACGACCAGGGGGTGGACGATTTCGCAGAGCGGATAAAGCTCCTGCTTACCACGCCGCAACTCTACGAAACGTTGCGAGAGCAGGCAAGGAAGACTGCACGTAAATGGTCGTTGGCGGTCGGTGCTCGTAAATTGGAAACGGTTTATCGCCAACTCAAGCGCGACGCAACAGCGCGTGGAAGACGGGAGCGTTTCATTATGCTTCGAGAAATTGTGCGGTATCATTTCGCAAAACTAGTTGAAGAATTGGAAAAACTTGTCTAACGCACCCTGTGTTGGTAACCTGTAGCCCATATGTAAACCAATTGTAGTTCTATAATCTATTGAGAGCTCATCTCACAGCGTGCATTGTTGTCACTTTTGGCGTCCTCTTCAAGTTTGATATCCGCGTTGTCTCGGACAGATTTCCCTTGATTAACATTGCTTTATCAATAGGTTTTCATAAAAACACTAACCCAAGAGGGTATTGGCAGTATGAAAATCGAGACGAGTTTCCCGATAGCGGCAGTAAGTGGTCGTGTGGGGGAGTCCGATGTTGTTATCGTAAAACGCGGCAACAAATGCTACGCGCGCCGGTACGCTGCCCCGAGTAATCCCCAAAGCCGAGATCAAGTGGCGGTGCGCAAATTCCTCTCCAATGCAACGAAGGCATGGGGAGCACTCACCCCGAAGCAAAGAGAGGGATGGGAAAGGTACGCTGAGGCTTACTCGGAATGTGTTATAGGCGAAAAGCTATCGGCTTACAATATGTTTTCAAAGATTCAATATTACCGTCAAGCTCTCGGACATCCCCTGTTGCTTGACCCTCCCTCGTTGCCACCGCCGCAATCACCGACGGCAATCCGTATAAGGCCAGCCGGAGCGCCCGATGAGTTTCGTTTTCAGTTAGAGCATTCCATTGTTGAGCGGTCTCAGTATGTTGTGGGTTTCGAAATCACGCCCGCTATGCCGTCGCCCGGTAGAAAGCCCCGCTCCATTGAATATAGAATGATCC
>JANZZJ010000136.1 GCA_026419455.1 Candidatus Sumerlaeaceae bacterium
GGCCGCCTGTGACCACACACGGATGTCCGCAATGAGCGCATTCAATCACAGGCTCGGCCAGATGGCCGTCTGCGTCGCCTACACCCACTCGACCCTCGTAGCCACAAGCCTGACACTTATATTGTGCGGGCATGATTTCCACCTTCAGCTGCGCCCCCTCAAGTAACGTGCTCTGGGTGAGAACCTCAAAGGCCTGACGAAAACTAGCTTCCGAGTGAATGTCGAGCGCGCCAATGCGCAGTATAATCTCCTTAACTGCGCCCTTGCGCGTGATCCCTTCACGCTCCAAACTCGCCGTAAGGCTTGCCACAACGTCTTGCATGAGGCTGTATTCGTGCACGTCGTCATTCCTTGACTAGGCTTTTTTGTGGCTCCCAGCCGCTCGGCCAAGCCAAAACAATCATGTCACCAGCTCACGGCCGGCCAATGCTAAAGTACTCGAAGCCGTACTTTCTCACGCGTTCCGGCTGGTAAATATTTCGACCGTCAAAGATAATAGGCTGGCGCATTTTCTCACGCAATTTCTCGAGATTAAGGAGCTTAAACTCGTTCCAGTCGGTCACGATAATTACGGCGTCTGTACCCTCTGCGGCATCGTAAGCACTCTTGCTAAAAGTGACGTTTTCGAGCACCGCCTTGGCATTCTCCATGGCCACTGGGTCGTACGCACGAATGCGTGCCCCCTTTTCCTGAAGCAATCGAATGATCTCCAAGCTTTTCGCTTCACGCAAATCGTCCGTGTTGGGCTTGAAAGCCAATCCCAGAATCCCGAACGTCTTCCCACTCACATCACCAGCAAAGCGTTGTTCGATCCGGCGGACGAAGCGTGGCACGCGGTCTTCGTTGATGGCCAGCACGGCGTCGAGTAGTGAGCTATCCTCTCCAAACTTACGGGTTACATGGCGCAGACTCAGCGTGTCCTTAGGAAAACACGATCCGCCAAACCCCAAACCTGCCTGCAAAAACTCATGGCCTATGCGCTTATCGTATCCCATCCCTTTCGCGACCAGCATGACATCCGCTCCTGCTTTTTCGCAGATGTTGGCAATCGCATTGATAAACGAAATCTTGGTCGCAAGGAAGGCATTCGAAGCGTACTTTATCATTTCGGCGCTTTCGACGTCGGTGATGAGCATCGGCACTTCAAGGGGGGCGTAGAGCTCAAGCAGCGCCATCGCCACGTGTTGGCTAGGAGCTCCAATCACGATGCGGTCCGGATGCATGGAATCGTAAACGGCGCTGCCTTCTTTCAAGAATTCGGGGTTTGACACAACGTCGAAGTCCACCTGTCGTCGCCGGTGTTGCTCGATGATACGCCGCACGAGATCCCCGGTGCCCACCGGTACAGTACTCTTGTTCACCACGATCTTATAGCTGTCCATATGGTAAGCAATTTCTTTTGCCACAGATTCTACTTGGCTTAGGTCGGTTTCGCCGTTGTCCTTCGGCGGCGTGCCTACCGCGATGAAAATAACAAGTGAACGTTTAACCCCTTCGGCGATATCGGTCGTGAACGAAATCCGCCCTTCCTCCATATTGCGACGCACAATTTCTTCCAGCCCCGGTTCATAAATAGGCATTTCCGCGCGCTTGAGGCGCTCGATCTTGCTTTCGTCTTTGTCCACGCAAATGACTTCGTTGCCGAGGTCGGCAAAAGTTGCTCCCGTGACAAGACCAACGTAGCCGGTGCCGATGACGCAAACGTTCACGCTCGCACTTCCTTTCTTTGCATCTGGGCGAACGCCGGAGGCATCGCCGTAAGCTAACTCTGAGCAACGCAGAAAAAAAACTCCTGCGACACTTCAACACCCCATCGCAAAGCCATGTGCATGGGGCGTTCAAGCATTATCTTTCATGCAGTCTGAATCTCAGCGCCTTGGCCCAGGTCTCGGCTAGTAAATCTCTGGCGCAGTCTATGGACTAAAGAAAGGCTGTTGGTTACCACGCTCACGCTACTGGCAGCCATAGCAGCGCTGGCGATCATCGGATCGAGAAGAATGCCCCATATCGGATAAAAAATACCTGCTGCAAGCGGGATGCAAGCAACGTTATAAGCGAATGCCAAAAGGAGATTTGTGCGAACTGTGCGCATAGTTAGCCGCGCGATGTCGAGCGCATCACAAATTGCGAAAAGACTTTTGCCCACTAACGTCACGTCGCCCGCCTGAATTGCCACGTCAGCTCCACCTCCCAGGGCGAACCCTACATCGGCCCTGTCTCTTATACACATCTGACGCTGCCGACGA
>JANZZJ010000199.1 GCA_026419455.1 Candidatus Sumerlaeaceae bacterium
GTGGGTATGTCAGGTTGGTGCCAACGTGCCACTCGTGCCGACCGCTTCCCGCGGCATGGGAAACAACCGACGGCTCGGTGGAGTAACGGTCAGTTAGACTTAACTCGATCTCTGCCTGCGAAAAAAACTGCACCAAGACGCGTGCGTTCGTGGTTTGAACTTCCAGTTGGCTGGCAAGAGGGCGTAGGACGGGCTTTTGGCGCGTGTGCCAGCACGCGATCACGTTGACAGCGCTCGTTTCCACGTCATCCAGCAGAGCAATTACGTGCCCATTTGGGCTCGGCACGCTTGCCACATAGCGCTCCACGCGGGATGCTAAACCGCTGTAGGCCCGAGTACCATCGGCGACAGCCCATACAACTGCGGCAGAATCATCCCAACGAAGCAGTCGTGCCGTAGCCTCTGGGCCTCTGCGCTGTCCTTCACCTCCGAGGAGAAGGGCGTTGTGCGAGCGAGTGTGCCAGTACCACTCGCGGCAAAAAGGGCTATCATAATAATCGCGGAAACCTGTATTGACGAATATCGGATCGCCATAGGCACTAATAACGACGCCCAGTTGGTCGCAGTGGCTATGGCTGAGATTTCCCAGTGGGCTGGCGCGTAGCATCCATTGGACGTTATGTTGCGGATATTGAAGTGCGCTGTGATAGACGGCCAGGCCTGTGGCTGGAAATGCAAAAAGTCTTTTTGAAGATATTGCTTTTGGTTGAGCAAGGGGAAGAGACGCTGCAATGAGGAATCGCATGGGGGTGATTTGTTTTGGTTGCAACCTAAGTTGTTGTGTGAGCCATAAAGCCCGTTCATCCCCAGTAAGGCAGGCTAAACCTGCGGCTACCCAGGCGCGCCCCGCGGACGGGGGATTCTCAGAAAAATCTCCGAACCCTGAAAGGGGACTAGCGGGGGGTGCAACTGCGATGAGATATTCACTGCAACGCTGGTGAAATGGTTTAGTGGCCGGAGAAATTTTCATCACGTTTTTCAGCTGCTAAAGCCACGGCAGCACCCACTCGTGGTAGGTTAGGAAGTAATGAAGTCCTTCCGCCCAGGCGCCGTCGGAGCCTCCCCAGATCGGGTACCAACCATAATAGATGGTGAGCGCATACTCCAGCCACTCATCGGCGTCTGGTACTTCGCCCGATAGAACGATGGCGGTTTCGCCGAGGATATGCCAGAGACGACCGTTATGACTATTGTAGGGGCACTGCTCGAATGGCGACGCGCCCTCATGAAGATGGCTGTATGCGTCCTTGGCGCGCACAACAAGCATTGAGCGCACGCGGTCGCGCTCCGCAGGGGTAAGGTTGTCGTAGAGCCACGAGTAAGCGCGGGCACAAGAGAACATGATGTGCATCGCCTGCTCGTCGTTGTTTTGTAGGCTGGTAGGCCCCTTGGGATCCCAAGAAGAAAGGTGGAGAAGCCAGCGTTTTGCTGATTGTGCGTACGTTTCGTTCTGAGTGAGAACAGCCGCAAAGGCAAGCGTTTCGGTGCATCGGGCAGCTTCGACAATCTGGCGATAGTACTCGAACCACTCTTGAGCATTCCACTTACCAGCGGTCCAAGCGCGTGGCTCTTTCATGAGCGGCAATTTCAACAACCTGTCGCTCTCTTCTACAAGGGCATGGTACCACTGCTCATGCGTTTCTCGGATTTGTCGCAGTTTGGGCAAGTCGCTTTGTGTAATCAGGAATTTGGGATGCGCGGAGGAAAGAGATTGTTTTACGAGCTCTAACGATGGGCGCGGACAAATGGGAGCGTCCTTGGGAATAACGAAATGGCGTGGGCGACTCCAGTCGGCTGTGGGGGTCGAGTCCTGTTCTTGATACACACGACACTGCCATCGGTAGCGGCCGGGCGGAAACGG